>JALVMZ010000414.1:926-28179 GCA_027032655.1 Desulfobacteraceae bacterium | reverse complement strand
GACCTAAGAGCCGATATTTCTGGGATTATCCAATCAAAATTCTCCGAGGAAAAAGAGCTCGCCCTCATCCTCTGGAGGATGAATCCATCCCTGCCCTTTGGATTTAGGGGGACGGATTTTCCTGATTTGGCTTCACTTTTGAACTTCCTCTTAGAGAACAAAAATCCATCCTTTCTGGACACTCTTAAAAGCGAAAAGATGTTTTCCTCTTATTTTTCGCTGGTTGGAGGGGGAAATATTTACGGTATAAAAATTAATCAAGAAAAGCTTCAGGAGATAGAGAAATGGGAAAATGGGGATTTTTCCCCATTATCCTTAGCCCTTGTTTTGGATGATGAAAGGAGAAGGGACTATGTTAAAAAGACAAGAGCGCAATTAAGAAATATTGAATCAAAATTCCTTTTATCCCCAACTGCCGAATCTTGGATCTATGTAAAGGAAACGGCTGCAAAATCGCTTGTCTCTAAAGTGGATATCTCATTTCTTGAGGAATTGGTAAAGAGCAAGCAAGAGCTTAAAAATATACAGGGTGAAATGGTGGAGAAGAAGAAGGTTTTGAGCACCTCTGATTATTACATCGCCAATGTAAGAAAGTTTTTAAATGAAAGTGTTCCAGTAGACCAGAAGGGGGAGAACTGTCTCGTTGCCGCAGGGAATTTTCTGAAGAGATTCTCTCAGGTTTCAGTGTGGGAGTGGGATGATTGGGTTCAAATGAACCAGGAATATAATAAACTTTCCCAAATGCAGGCGAAAGCGAATTTCCTTTCCAAGCAAAGTTTCATCAACCAAATAAAAAATGACATTTCAGAGTGTCAAAAAATAATTTCCCAAAAACTTCCCTTAGACAGCAGCTCTGCCTCTTACATAGATTCTCTCAAAAGCGAATGCCAAAAAATAAAAAATTTGCTTTCCTTAGTTTTTTACCGCTTGAAGGATTATAAACAACTGGTTGAGTTTGAACAACTTCTTAAGAAATCGAAGAAATCCCAGCTTAAGGGAAGGCGAGAGATTAGAAGTGAACTTGAGAAGAAGAAAAGAGATGTTTCCCGTTGGCTTTCTCAAAAGTATTGGCCCTCTTCTAAGAGGGATGTAAAAAAGAAACTTTTGGAAATTCAAACAAAAAGCATAGAAAGGCTTTCCGACGAGGAGCTGAGGGAATATTATAATTTCATAAAAGAGCAAGAGGGAAGAATTGAAAATTTACCCAGCAAAGGTAAAATTCTATTTTTCCGCCTTCTTATGGGACTTAGCGTTCCTGTCCTTGGCTTTATTGCATTGTCCATTATTAGTCTTCTTTCCGGTTATCAATACTCCAGCGAATATAAATGGCTCTATATCCCCTTTTCTTTTGCCTCCTTGAGCTATCCCTTTCTTAGTTTCTCTGAAAAGGCTGAAAGCCTATGGAAATTCATTTCGGCTCTTCTATGGGCATGTGTTTTATCTTCCCTCCTTGGCCTCCTATTTGGTGGTCCTTTTATCTGGTTTAAGCACAAAATCTGGGCATGGAAAATATACGAGATAATTGTTTGGATTGGAATGCTAATGTGGGTAGTGGGATTATTGATGATTTTTTCTGACGAAAATAAGGAAATTGGATTTTTAGCTTTTTTAGTTTTAGGATTTGGATACCTTAACGATAAAATTTTAAGGAAACTGGAAATTAAAGAATTTTATCCTGTTGACCGAATTTTCGACATAAAAAATACAGCTTATATCTTTCACGGAGTCATAATAGCTCCAGCCATCTTCTATTTCTTCGTTATACTCTTTCTTTACCGTTTCAGGATAGCCAGCTTAGGAATGCTTCTTGCCTGGGTAGGATTTTGTTTTTTCAGAAACAGCTGGGTTTTCCCTGCACTGGTTGTGGCAGGAGCTTTCTTGGCGTTTTTCTCCAAACCTGAGACTTACATAGAAATTGGTAGGGGGTAATATGGAACTCTACATAGGAAGAATCCTCTATCCTGTTAAAACCCTTGGTCCAGGAGAAAGGTTAGGAATATGGTTTTCTGGATGCAGTATAAGGTGCAGAGGTTGCATGAGCAGGGAGCTTTGGGAGAGAAAACCCTATCAGCTCTGGGACGGGGATAAACTCCGAAGGTTCATATTTTCCCTTCCCCCCAACATTGATAAAGCCACAATTTCAGGGGGAGAGCCCTTTGACCAGCCTGAGGCTTTGCTTTTTCTCCTGAGGCTCCTTAAAGAAAAGGGTTTTTCGGATATCTGGATTTTTTCCGGTTATAAATATGAGACCCTGAAAGAGAAATTTTCACAACATTTGGAACTTGCAGATGTTCTCATAGACGGGCCATTTGTAGAGAGCCTTCCCACTGACCTTATATGGAGGGGCTCCTCAAACCAGAGAATGATACTGCTAAGTCCTAAAGCAAGGAAAATACACCGAAAATGGGTCAATTTCAAAGTGAGCAAAAGAGAACTTCAAGTGGTAAACCTTCCTCAGGGATTTTTATTTGTAGGAATACCTAAGGCAGGGGATTGGAAATGGAGGTAAAATATACGGCATTTACAAAAAAAGGAAGGGAAAAGAAGGAAAATCAGGATGCAATTTTGCTCAACGGAAAAATATTCCAGAAAGAAAATTGGAAAGGCTCAGGCCTGGCTTCAGGAAAACGTGCTTGTTTTGCTGTAAGCGATGGGATAAGTTCCCAGCCTGAAAGCGGAAAAGTAAGCCTTGGGCTTTTGCAGGAGATTAAATTGTGCAGGGAAATAAATGAAGAAAAACTTAAAGAAATTAACAGAAGGATTTCCCAAAGATGGCATGCAGGGGCAACCCTAACCCTTTTGATTCTTGAAGAGGGGAAATTCCAAATCTATCATGCAGGAAACAGTCTCCTTTACAGAAAATGGGGTGGAAATTTCATCCTTATGACCCCAAGACAGGAGATTCGTGGCGGGCTTTACAATGCCTTTGGCATAGGGGAGGTTGAAATTTTCAGTTTAACCCTTCCACTTCTTAAAGAGGAGGTTTTTATCCTGGCCAGCGACGGTCTGACCGCAGCAGAGGAGAAACTTGATTTGCAGGAGGAGCTTTTCAAAATGGATTTTGAAGATGATGCATCATATATTAAATTAGAAATAAGGAGGGACGAATGAGCAAAATACCTGCATGGTTTAATGAAATCAAAAGGTTTTGCAGCACAAAATCCGTTTTCCTCCTCAGCGGAAATATCAGGGATTATTTCCCTTTTTACAATGAACCCTCCCAAGGAGCTCTTCCCATTCCATACAAAATAAAGGAATACCTAAAGGAAATGCTTGCAAAGGAAGGCTACAATGCTTTCGTGCTTTATGACCCTATAGATGGATTTTCTTCACTTCAGGCAGGCGAGGATATAATAGGAAGCTTCGCTAAGGGCAAAAGACCAGACGAGGCTATAGTTTCCATAAGGGAAATGCTCAGGGCAACTAAAGACCGCCACTTAGTTGTTATTTTTGACTATAGCTCCAGGGTAGTTTCCAACCCTTCTCATCTCAGCCCCACAGAGCTTCGGTTTTTCACAGTGGTGGAGAAAATTTCCCATGAAATTGTCCCTTTCAAACTTGAAGGCAAGGAAGATGACCATCCTCTCTGCAATCTTCTTATAATGCTCCTTCAAAAGGAAAACGATTTCCCCTCCTGGCTTTCTTACAACAATCCAGGACTTAAAAGCATAGTTATTCCAAAACCTCATGCTGGGGTAAGGGAGGAAATGGCTCAATCTTTCATAAACATATTTCCCGGAGCCTTTGAACTTTCCCCGCAGGAAAAGAGGGAAGCTGCGAAAAAATTTGCAAGCCTTACAGAAAAAATGCTCCTCTTAGACATGCAGGCTATAGGACTTTTAGCAAAGAAGGAGGGTGTAAATGTAAAAAAAAGGCTGGAGGAGGCTGTCCGCAGATACAAAACAGGGATAAGAGAAGATCCCTGGCAATACCTTCAGGAGAAAATAACAAAGGAAGCAGAACAAATCCTTGACCGCCATATAAAGGGACAGGAGCATGTTAAAAAGAAAGTTTTGGAAATCCTTTCAAGAACAGCCTTAGGGCTTTCTGGGGCTCACTTAGGGCAAAATATAAACAGGCCTAAGGGGGTTTTCTTCTTTGCAGGCCCCACAGGAGTTGGAAAAACCCAGACAGCAAAAGCAATAGCAGACATAGTATTTTCAGACCCCAATGCTCTTGTGAGGTTTGACATGAGCGAATTCAGCGAACCGCATACTGACCAAAGACTCATAGGAGCCCCTCCAGGATATGTGGGCTATCAACAAGGAGGAGAGCTTACCAATGCGGTTCGGGAAAATCCCTTCACTCTCCTCCTCTTCGACGAGATAGAAAAAGCCCACCCGAAAATTCTTGACATCTTCCTGCAGATTCTTGACGATGGAAGGCTCACAGACGCCAAGGGAGAGACAGTTTATTTCTCTGAGGCGATAATAGTATTTACAACGAACCTCGGAGTTTACAGATACGATGAGAAGACAGGCAAAAGAATCCCCCTTGTAAACCCAGAAGATGATTTTTCCACAGTAGAAAGCAGAATCTTGGAATACATAGAAAATTACTTCAGATTTGTCCTTGCCCGCCCAGAACTTTTCAACAGAATAGGAAAAAGCAACATATTAGTTTTTGACTTTATAAGACAAGATGTAGCCCAACAGATATTTGAAAAATTCCTCACAACCTTCCTTTCCAATGTGGAGAGCCTCCATGGGATAAAAATAACCCTGAGCCCACAAACGAAAGAGGGATTCATGAAAGCCTGCATCTCAGACCTTACCTACGGAGGAAGGGGAATTGCTCAGGCCTTTGAGGCATTTGCTATTGGAAAACTCCTGTCAATCATAAAAGATGCCAAAAATAAAGGATTAAAGGAGATAATGATATGAGCAGTGGATTTATAAGAAATGACCAACTTTTACAGGAAAGAAGAAGGGAATTAGCCTCTTCCATACTTAGAAATGCCGAAGAATTAATGAAAAGGGCAAAGCTTCGAACCTACCAAAAAGACCTGGAGGAGTTAAGAGGGGAATTGGGGAAGTTAAAGGAGAAAGCAAGAAGCCTCACCTACATGTCCGAAACTGAGCTATACGAGATAAGGGATGAGGCGGAGAGAATAACCAGAAAATTAAGAGAGATTCGGCATTTGGAGGCAACTGCAGAAGAATTAGCAAAGAGGCTCGGGAAGATTAAAATAGAGCTGAAGCCTGTGGAGGAGAAAAAAGCAAAAATTGACTGGAAAATCGAGGTAGAAGCCCTGGAGGGAAACGAGGAAAATTTAAAGAATTGGCTTTTAAATTCCGAACTGGCAAAGATAAAAAATTTCTTAACCATAGAGCAACTCCTGGAGTTAAAAAAGACAAAAGATTTAAAGGAACTTCAAAGAAAAATAATAGAATACTCTACTGAAATGGAAACCTTGAGGGATAAAGCTGAGTTTTTAATTAAAGAATATGCCCAAGCCAGCGTTTTAGATAAAATAATAGATAAAATAAAAAAGGCGTTAAAAGAAGGGAAATTCAGCAGACTTAAGGAACTGATAAACTCTGCGGAGGAAATACTGGAAGATGAAAAAGTCCAGAAAGCTATACAATTAGAGAAGGAATTGCGAGAAAAATTACCGGACTATGAGATTGCTTTTGAAAAGGACATGGTGGTTATTTACGGCGATAACACAAGGGCAGAGGTAATTGTGGGGGAGGAGATAGAAATAAATGCCTTCCAGCCTACGGCCAGTTTCTGTGAAAACATAAAAGAATTCACTCAAACCATAGGCGCCAGATGGGAAGAAAAAGAACAAGCAAGAGAAATGGAAAGAGAGAGGGGATAACAATGCTCCCAGGGCGGCCTGTGCAACACAACATGCGGGAAGTAAGATGTCCATCCCAGTCTCAAAATGAGACTTTCAGTCCCAAAATGAGACTCACGCAAACTCCCTCCAGAAGCTAATCCGCAGGACAAAGCCAAATTTCCAGTCCCAAAATGAAACAAACCCCAACTTCCCAATCCACCCCCCAGCTCAAAGCTGCAACCTATCTCCCATGTCAGTATCCTTTCGATTTTGCGAAAATTGCGGCTGCGGGGATGTGGCTTCCTTCCTCCTTTACTCCTACGCAGGCCGCTGCAACACAACTTGCCGCAAATGAGAACTCGCATGGAAGGGTTTTTCATTTTGATTCTCAAAATGAGAAAACTCTCTCAAAATGAGAAAAATCTGGAATTTTTCTCCCGCTCTACAAGCCGTTTTATCTCTCAGAATTTTGGCATCAATTTTGCTAAAATTAAAACTGAAAAAACAAAAAAAGGAGGTGCTCATGAGAAGATTGGTTAGTTTGATGGCCTTGATGGCCTTAGGTTTGGCTTTCATCTCTGGGCTTTGGGCCGAAGATAACTGGTCCAGGCAGATTAATGTGTCTGCCGCCCGGCTGCGCGCTACCATTTCCATGCAGGAAAGCTATAAGGTAGGAGAGCCGATTAGATTCAAAGTCAAAGCTAACAAGGATGCTTACTTGTATATCTTCTATCTCACCAAGGACAAGAAGCTTGCCAAGCTGCTTTACCCCAATAAGCTGGACAAGAATAACAGGCTCAAAGCGGATAAGGTAAGGATAGTTCCTGATCCTGAAAAGAGTGAATTTACAGCCGATGCAGAAGGAGAGGAAAAATTGGTCTTCGTTCTCTCCACCAAGAAGTTAAGCACTGATACCCTTCTTCTTCTCAATCAGACCGACAGCAGGGGCTATTCTTACACCGAAGGGGAAAATGTGGACAAGCTCCTGAAGGACCTTCAGGTTCTCCACACTGAGGGAAAGAAGAAAAAGAAAGAGATATGGGTGGGGGAGGTTGTGGTTAAGATTGAAGAAGAATAGGAGGTGAGAAATGAGGAGATTTTTCTCCTTAACCCTAATTTTACTCCTGGCAACTTTGGGCTTTGCCCAAAAACCAAAGAAAGACCAGCCCTCAGGAAAGGACATCTCAGTAACTCCGAAAAAACTTCGCTTGGAGGTTAAACCAACAAAGAAAAGCTACAAGGTCAATGAGCCCATCAAGTTTAAGGTCAGGGTCAACAAGGATGCTTATCTTTATGTGTTCAATGTGGGAAAGGAGAAGGTGAACCAGGTTTATCCGCAGAAAGGCAAGAAAAGGCTGAAGGCTGGAAAATGGGTTGAAATCCCCAAGGAGATGGAATTTACAGCCCCCAAAGCTGGAAAGGAAAAATTCATCTTCCTGGCCAGCACTAAACCTATGAGAGACCTTCTTATAATCCAATCCGGAAAGAAGGAATTAGTTGGCGAAGAGGCTAAGAGGTTCTCCAAGGACCTATCCGTCTACAAGTCCAAGAAAAAGGAAGTGGCCTATGTGGAGAAGGAGATTCTGATAAAGCCCTCCAGGAGCCAGGTCTCTGTTATAACTTCATCCTCTTCCATAATTAGGATTTACCCAACCAAGCAGTTCTATAGGGTAGGGGAGAAGATAACCCTTATTATAAAGGCCCGCCGCAGCGGAACCGTCACCCTTTCCTACACCAATCTCAATTGGGAAAAGGACGAGGAGGGAAATCCAGTCTGGAAGCCTCTGGGTGAAGTAAGAGTTAAGAAGGGGAGGACTTCCAAGTTCCAGATGGCTGCTTCTGCTCCAGGAGGAGTTCATGTGATAAAGGCAGTGTTTTCTTCTCAGGCCAGCAAAGACCTTGTTCCTGTCTCTGGAACAAAAGCTAAAGCCTATGTAACTATTGAAATAGTGGAAAAAGAGTAGTAAAAGGAGGCAGAGATGGCAAGGACAGCGTTAGCGCTTCTTCTGGCGCTCGCTGTTCTTGCCCCTATTTGGGGCGAGAACCGGGCGCTGGTTGTAGTTGTGGAACATTATGAAAATGTAAAAGATATAGCTTCTATCTCTTTGGATATAGGCCATGCAGTTGAAATTCTCAAACTCATGGGGTTTAAAGAAAGTCAGATAAAAATTCTTCGCAACTCACCTAAAAAATCCCAGATAAAGTCCGCATTCAGATCCTGGCTTATCAATGGTTCTTCCCCTGGCGATACAGTTGCCTTTTACTTCTCCGGTCATGGAGACCGAATAATAGACAGAAATGGCGATGAGAGTGATGGATGTGATGAATTTTTAGTTCCCGCTGACTTTAGGTATTATTCCGGAGGATACGCTGACCGCTCCACTTCTTTTATCGACGATGAGCTTCATGAGCTAATACAGGAACTTGCAGGGAGGAAAGTTCTAATATTAGTGGATAGTTGCCATAGTGGAACCATAACAAAAGGGATGAGGGACCTTTCTTATGCAACACCAAAATTTATTATGACAAAAGATCAACAGAGGTGCACACGGGCGTTTAAAGCAATAGAAATAGTGGAAGATGTTAAAGGCGTAGAATATTTGGAACTTTCCGCTTCCCAGCCTGATGAAGTGTCTTGGTCGCTGGGCGGAAAGGGTGGGGTTTTTACATACTACTTTCTTGAAGGGCTTCGTGGAAGTGCAGACCTTAATGGAGACGGTAAAATCACAGCAAGAGAGATTGCAGAATATGTAGCTAAAAAATCACAGCAGCTCGCTTCTTCCACCTCCTCGATAGAACCTCAACATCCCCATGTGGAAGGGTCCCTTGCCTCCCGCGATCTTCTTTCCATTGCCTCGGCAAGACCTTCAACAGAACATAACACTCCCCAGGTGATAAACAAGCTTGACCGCATAGTTCAACAGAGCAATTTCAGAGTAGAAATCAATGCACAGTCGCAGTATAGAGTGGGAGAATACATTTACTTCAATATTTCTTCTCCTAAAACAGGATATTATATAACTATGCTTTCGGTGGAGCCTACAGGAAAAGTGATTCTCCTGTTTCCAAACCAATGGAACAGGATGCCGATAAGGATGAGTTCCAGTTCAATAACTTTGCCTTCCGATGCAGTCAAGCCATTCAAATACAAAGCCAAGCTTCCTGCAGGAAAAAGCTATATTTATGTTTTCCTTACCCCTAAGCCCCTTAATTACCAGGACAAGTATATTGGAGGAATCTTAGAGGCAATTTTCAAGACCTTCCAGGGAGAGGATGCAAAAAACTTCGTCAGAATGCTGGAGAAAGACCTTCGTGCTATAGGAATAGAAGGTCCCAGAGGAGAAAACGACTACGGTGCAGGTAAAATAACCATAGAAGTGGTGGAGTAAGGAGGAAGCCATGAGAAAAAGCATAAAAACCCTGCTTATGCTCCTGCTTATCCCTGTTATCATCACCTATTGCTCCCCCCTTCCTAAGAAAAAAGGACCTAACTGGGAGAAGATAGCCTCCCTTGAGGGCGCAGGCCATTTCAAAATCACCCTTTCCTCCTCCAAGAAGAAATACAAAATAGGAGAGGAGATTAGCTTCACAATCACCTCAGATAAGGATGGATATCTCTGGCTTGGTTATGTAAGCCCTCAGGATAAGATTTCCGTAATTTACCCCTTGGAACAGGGAGCAGAGCATAAAATCCCAGCTGACCAACCCATGCAGATTCCCCCCCAGGATTCCGACTGGAAAATAAAAGCCACCCCTCCTGCAGGCTCCCTTCTTATTTTTGCAGTGGTGGCAGAGAAAGATGTCCCATTGAGGTATCTTATTCCCTTCATCTCCACAGAAAAAGAAATTAAACTCCACAACAAGGACATAAATGTGGGAGGCAGGACAAAATGGGATATAGCAACCTTAGTCATAAAAATAGAGGAGGATAAAAAATGAAGAAAAAATTTGCTTCATTAATCATGCTTTTCCTAAGTCTGTTCTTCCTAAGGGCAGACTTAAAATCCCCAAACAAAATAACCCCGGTAAAAGACCCCATTGAGGTCTACAAGCAAAACCGCCAGCAAAACATAGGAAACTACATAACCGCAGATGCAGTCCTTTCCATCCACAACCTGGTTATTCAAAAAGCCATCGCAGAAAGCGAGGAGAAATTCTTCCTCCCTTCCCTGAAAAAAATCGTTAATGCCACCTACGAAAAACTCATCTCCTGCCCCAAGAAACAAACCCCATGCCAATACAACCTCGCCTATTTTGCCGTGGCAAAAGCCCTCCTTGAAGGCTCCTTTCCCAAAAACCTTCCCCCAGAAGTTAAAAAATTAGCCTCCCAGGAACTTTCCCTCATAAAATCCCACTCAGCCATCAGGCTTTCGCCAATAACAGGAATAAAAGAGGATTACACCCAATACAAACCCAGGGGAAGATACACAAAATCCGCAGAACTTTCCAGATATTTCCAGGTGGTGATGCTATTTTCCCGCCAGGGCTTTTATATAGTCCCAACCAATGCAACAGGCCTTACCCCCGAACATGCGAAGCTCAATTTCGCCAGGGCATTGCAGCTTTCGGAAATCTTCGCCCAGGACAAGCAAATCTCTGCCGCTTACAAAAAAATTCTCTCCCTTCAGAGATACCTCATAGGCCAGAGCGACGACCTTCCCATCACCTTCCTCTCTGAGAAAAAAATAACAGAAAAGGAGCTTCTTCTCAAAACCTGCAGGGCAAACAAACTTCTCCCGAAAATTATCTCCATCCCCATCCAGAAATCCCTCCTTCCCAAGGACCTATCCCCTCAAGAAGCTGCCCTTGCCCTCAAGATTCTCCCATCCTATTACACTGTAGACTCCCACATCTACCAGCTTCTTGTATTCAGCAGTGTAGGGGAATACCAGGGAAATCCCCAAAAACTTCCCTTTACCGCAGCCAGGATTGGCACCAAGGTCATAAGAGCCTTCCCCACCATCTATGACCTCTTGGCCCTTTTCTCCTACTCAGATGCAAAAGCCCAACTTCAAAGAAGCGGAGATTCTGCCTACAAGGGCTACAGCACAAAGTTCGCCCAGGCAGAAAAAATCCTCCAAAAACACATCCACAACCCCACCAATCTTTACATCCAAACCCTGAAAACCCTCAAGATTCTCCAGTTCTACAACCCAGACCTTACCCCAGCCGTTGCCTTCTATGGCGAACTTCGCCATAACTACATCCTCTATGCAAAACAGAGCTACACCCTAATCTCCAAAGGCCTTGCCTTTGAGACCCGCCAGAAAGCTGACATAGACCCTTATCCCCTCCTTTACCGCCAGCTTGCCATCCAGGCAGAACTAATGGCAAAAAAACTTCCCTTCATGAAGGAAACCCTCAAGAAATATTCCATTTTCCTCAAAAACCTTGCCACCATAGCCGAAGCAAGACTCACAGGCGAACTTAACCCCAAGCACATAGCATACCTAAATTCCTTTGACACAAAAGTTGAAGAAATCTTAGGCTCCCTTTCCCCCTCTCCTGTTGTAGTTGACATCCACACAGACCCAAACACAAAACAAGCCCTATACATTGCCACAGGATTTGCCCTCTACACCCACAAAGGACTTAGAGGAGTAAGATATGTAGCCTACCAGTTCAAAAAACCCCTCCGCACCAGACTCACAGACGAGCAGTGGGAAAAAATCTTCCTGAAGGGAAGCCCCGAAGGAGAAATATAAACCAGGGGGAAAAAATGAGGAAAGGGCTCCTTCTCCTTCTGCTCTTGCCACTTGTTGCCAGCGACCCCTGCAACAAAGCAAAAAAAATATGGGAAGGGGCCCTTAAAAAACCCCCTTCCCAGAGAATAGAACCCCTCCTTAAAGCCAAAAATCTCTGTCCCTCAAGCTTCTCCGTAAGATACACCTTAGGCTTGACCTATGCCCAGCTTGGAGAAAAACACCCCCAAAAACAAGCCAAATATTACCAAAAAGCCCTTCATTACCTGCGAACCTCCCTTCCCCTTTCCCCTGACCGTCCCACCAAAGCCAAAGTCCTTGCCCAGATAGCAGCCCTTTACCAGGCTTTAGGCCAGAAATACAAAGCCCTCCTCACATACCATCGCAGCCTTCGCCTCAAGAAGGACCCGAAAATTCAGCAAATTGCCCTTCGCCTTGACCAGGAACTTTCCTCCAAACCTGACATGAAAAAAGCCTTCCGCTCCTACCTTGCCCTCAGAGCCATTGAAATAATCGGCCCTGAAGACCCAGGAGTCCCTGTAAGAATCCATTTCCCCTTTGACTCAGCTGAGATAACCCCAAAGGCAGAAGAAGAAATAAAAACCCTTGCAAAGGCATTAAAGGAGGTAAAAGGCTACAAACACATAGTCCTCATAGGCCACACAGACCTTATTGGCTCCGACCAATACAACCTCAAACTTTCCCTCATGAGAGCCATGGCTGTAAAAAAATATCTGGTTGAAAAATACGGATTTTCGCCCCAGATGCTTTCTGTAGATGGAAAGGGAAAAACCCAACCCCTTTACTTTGGCACATCCCCTGAAATAAACGCCCTCAACAGGAGGGTTGAAATAAAAATAATAAAATAAAAGGAGGTGAACCATGATTTTAGCATTAATTGTAATGTGGATAATAGGGGCAGTAGAAATAGGCGTTTTGTCCCGTTTATTTCATCCCAGTTCCTTCTCCCGCTGGTTGGAAAACCATTTCTTCATTCTTGCTTTAATTGCAGGCGTTATAACTGCGGTAATTTATGCGGTTATCTGCATAGTTACTGACGCCGACTGCGAGGTTCCCGATTATGTAAAAGAGTCTCTAATTGAACAGGGTATCAAAAAATTCTAAAGGAAATACCATGAGAAGGAGAGCTGCTATACTCCTGCTTTCCCTCCTCCTTTTTGCAGGAAATGGAGGGAAAAGAGCTATAATTTCAATCAAAACCCCTAAGGGCAACTATATACCCCTCTACAAAGCAAGCTATGCCCTTCTTATAGGAAACGGAAACTACCGCTACTGGAAGAAGCTTCCAGGCCCCACCAAGGATGTTGATGAAGTTGCAGCCCAGCTTAAAAAAATAGGCTTTAGCACAGAAGTCCACAAAGACCTTACAAAAGAGGAGTTTGAAAAAATCTTCTCCAAATTCGTTGCAACAAAAGGCCAGGAAAAAGATGCTCAAATTCTCATCTATTACGCAGGGCATGGTCATTCGGAGAAGGACATAACTGGCCAATACTTAGGCTATCTTGCCATGGTGGATACCCCTCATCCTGATATGGACAAAGCAGGATTTTATGCCAAATCCATCCCCATAGAATGGGTAGCAAGACAAGCAAAGATAATGAAAGCCAAACATGTTCTTTTCATGTTTGACAGCTGCTTTTCTGGGACAGTTCTTAAATTGACAAGAGCTCCCCGCAGATATAAAACTCCCATAACATGGCTCATAGCCAATCCTGTGCGGGAATTTATAACAGCAGGTGCAGCGGATGAGACAGTGCCGGACAGGAGTTATTTCAAAATGGTCTTCCTTGATGTTCTTCAGGGAAAAGAGCCTGAGATAGTAAAAGATGGCTATCTCACAGGCACAGAACTTGCTGCAATCCTTGCCAATAAAGTTCCCTACTATTATCCCTACCAGCACCCCCAGTTTGGCAAGATAAAAGACCCTGCCCTTGACAAGGGAGACTTTGTCTTTGTGCTGAAGCGTGGTGGCTTTTCCTATGAGGCTGCGACACCTCCACCTGCTCCTTCCGTTTCTGATTTGGATTTAACAGATCTTCAAGGGAAAGTCCAAGCCAGGAGAAGCAGGTGGCAGGCTTATCTGGACAAGATGAAGAGCGCCTTTGAGAAGGTGAAGCAACTTGACCAGGAACCCGCTCTTACACTCCAGGAGAAAAGAGAGGCTTGGGAAAAATTCCTCGCCACCTTTCAGCAGGATGACCCATTCTCCAGTTTAGACGAGCACATGAGGGAATATGCTAAAGAAAGGGTGAAAAAACTGAAGGAGAGAATCGTTGGAAGAAATAAGAAGGCACAACTGGGAAAATCCCTTTTCCGGAATATAAGTTTCCCCTCTAAAATAAAGAAACTTCTGGAAAAGGGTGCAGACCCCAATGTAAGGAACGAAGAGGGCTTGACTCCTCTTCATATAGCTGCTCAAAAGGGCCAGGGGAAAGTCGCAGACCTTCTTCTCTCTTACGGTGCAGATGTAAATGCAAGGGACTACGATGGGTGGACTCCCCTTCATTGGGCTGTCTTCTGGGGCAAAACTGAAGTTGTAAAGGTCCTCCTTTCTCATGGGGCGGATGTAAATGCGAAGACCAAGAGAGATTATTCTACTTTCGTATACGAGACTGAGATATACCCTGCTGGCTCTACTCCACTGGATATTGCGAAAATTGAGGATAACGGTAAGATGGTCTCCCTTCTTCGCTCCCACGGCGGGCGGTGCAACACCACTTGCGGAAAATAGGCATGAGTTTTAGAGCAAATTTTTCCTTCCTTAGGTTTAGCATAAAAAATGTTTTAGCAAAATAAATTTAAAAAGGAGGTAAACTATGAAGAGAGTCCTTTGGCTTTTTAGTTTAATTGTTTTAACAATATCAACTTTAAAGGCAGACCTCTTTTCTCCTCCTACAATGGACCGGGCTGGGCTTTTAGGGGGAGCATATGTGGCACTGGCTGATGGACCTGAGGCTGTAGTTTGGAATCCTGCAGGCTTGGCTTTGCCCTTGCGTAATTATAAATATGAATTGGGAAGGCCACTTTTCTCAGGAGGACCCTACGCTACTATAAAGACAGTTTCCGAGACCCTTAAAGGAAAAGGGAAAATTATGGGGCTTTTTCCTACATTTTCATCTTCCGAGTCTACTCTTTCCATTTTTTCTCCTTACATTGGACTGATTCTTTTTAAAACAGTGGGTCTGTATTTATATGGTTATGGATATCAAAATAGTCTTACTCCCCAAATTATCCCCTACAAAGGCGTGGAAGTATGGGCGGGAAGTGGTGAAGTCTCCATGGGAATGGGTTTCAGCCTGAGCGATACTATTTTTACTGGGTTCAGCCTTTCTTACCAGAGGATTTTCTGGGGCTATTCTTTACCACTTAAAGAGAACCTGTATTACAACGATGTTTTCCTAAACAAGAACAAAGCGACCAACGAGTATTACAAAGACCCACCTTCAGGCGGTGGGATAAGGGCCACCATGGGTTTTATTTACAGGCCATCGGATTGGTTGAAAATTGGCCTATCTATGAAGATTCCCGCTAAAATTTCCCTCTCCGGAAAAGCCCAACTATATGCCACTTATGAATTCTTGGAGGAAATAGGAAAGAGTTATGCCGGAGACCTTAAATTTGAATCCGAGGTAAAAAAGGATTTTTATTTGCCCTTGTGGATAGGAGGGGGCTTCTCTATTTCCAAAGGGAAATTAATCTTTTCCTTTGATCTTCATTGGACACAGTGGAGTAGAGTAAAGGAAATCAAGTCTGAGTTTACAGAAAAGACCTGGAAGGAAGTATTAGAGCCTTATTTAGAGAAAATAAAGGACATTCCCCTTTCCTGGAAAGATACAACTGAAATTTGCATGGGAATTAAGTATAAAATAGTTGGAGAGAGAATATCCCTCTTGCTGGGATATAGATTTCAGCCTTCTCAATTTACTAAGGGAACAATCCTGCCGGCTTATTTTCCCTTCAATGATTACCATATTTTTTCCTTAGGGATAGAAGGTGAAAATCAAAAAGAAGGTTATAGATTCTCTATGGGTTTCATATTCTATAAAGGAAAGCCAATAGATGTTTCCCAAAGCAATTTTGGTTTCTTCCAGGGAGAGTATAACTCCAGCATGTGGATGTTTACAGGAGGAATTAGCAGCTTAAGACTTATTCCCTATTTTTAGAAAAGGAGGTGAACATGAGGGTTAAATCGATTTTAATATGGGCTCTCTTATTGGTAAGCTTCATTCTATCAGGGTGTAAATCAGAGAAGGAGATCCAAAATCTTCCCTTGGCCACATGGGTAAACGGTGAAATAAGCTCTGATGGAGTGGATTGGTATACTTTCAGTACAGAAAAGCCCGGAGAATATGTAGTCCAGTTGATTCTAAGTTCCGATAACTGCACGCGCATTTCTCTTTATAATTCAGACCAAGAGACAAGATTAATAGGATGGTTAACTTGCTTGGGAGGGGAAGAAAACAAAGCGGAGATTAGATATAACCTTGAGCCAGGCCAGTTTTTCCTTAAGATAGAAGGAAACCCAGGGGTTTCATACAGGCTTCGTGTTAATTACTTCTCTGAAAATAATCCGTGATAATTGAGAAACTGAATAATTTGAGAGCGCCACTTTATACCGCTCCCATGGCGGGAGGTGCAACACAACATGCGGGAGGTAATATGACCATCGCATTCTCAAAATGGGACTTTCTGTCCCAAAATGAGACTCGTGCAAAGGAAGAACAGAAGCCAACTTACAGGACAGAGCCAAATTTTCAGTCTCAAAATGAGACAAAGGAGGGGAAAAATGAGGGTTTTCCCGAAGGGCGAAATTTCCCTTTCCCCCTCTAATAGAGCCAAAACTCAGGAAACTGCCATTTCTGGCATGAAATTTGCCTATATACAAAATGATGAAACACAAAAAAGACATGTCCAACTGGGGCATGGGGAAGAAAAAATAAAAGGAGGTGAACTATGAGAAAAACTTTGATTTTGTTCTTGACTTTGGCTTTAGCGGTAATAATGATTTTCTGGGGTTGTTCCTGGATGGATGATGTGAGCGACTTGGTACCACCTCAGGAGGACTGTCATATTTACTATAATCCCAACGGTACTTCCACTCCCCAAAGTTTAGCTTGTGAGTCGCTTAATAGGTGGAGAATAGAGAGGTGGCGAGCAAATAGGGAGCGAGCAAATAGGGAGTGGGTTTCAGAATCAAAAAGAGAAGAGGAAGAGACAAGGGTAAATGTGAGGGACGAATATGGCTGGACCCCGCTGCATTTGGCTGCAGAATACGGCACAACCGAACTCGTCAAACTTCTCCTCTCATACGGTGCGGATGTAAATGCGAAAACTACGAAGAAAAGGGACCGATACCCCGCAGGTTCTACCCCCTTGGATGTGGCGAAAATAGCAGGAAATGACAAAATCGTCTCCCTCCTTCGTTCCCACGGGGGGAAATGCAACACCACATGCGGGAGGTAAAATGGCTATTGCAGTCTCAAAATGGGAAAATTTGTCTCAAAATGAGACTCGTGCGAATGAAGAACAGAAGCCACTCTGCAGGACATATGCGAATTTCCAGTCCCAAAATGAGACAACTCCCAATTTTCCAAGCCAGCCCCCAGCCCTTAGCCCTTAGCTTTCAGCTCATAGCTCTTGGCCCATGGCTCAGAGCTCAGGGCTCAAAGCTCAGCAAACCCTTAGCTCCAAAAGCCAAAAGGCAACCGCCAATTCTGGCATGGAATTTGCAAAAAATATAATGGAGGACAAAATGAGACAGGATAAACTGAGGTGCCGGGAAGAAAAGGAGGTGAAGGGTGAGAAAAATTTTGAGTTTAGTTTTGGCGATTATATTAGGAACTATGGTGGTTTTCGCTGGGGACAGGGAAGAGGCAATGAGATTTCTTAAACTTGGATGGCAGGCTTATAAGCAGGGAAACTACCTTCAAGCCATAGAGTATTATAAAAAATCTGAGCCTCTCTTTAGAAAGTTGGGAGACCTTAAAGGAGAAGCCCTTAGTTTATTCGGAATAGGTAGTGCTTACCGTTCTCTTGGCCAATACATCAAGGCGCTTAAGTATTACAAGGAAGAACTGAAGATCCGTAGAAAACTTAACCGTCCCCAGACTATTGCTACCACTCTCTTTCGCATAGGTTCAATTTACCGCTCCCTTGGTAAATACAGGCAGGCGCTTAGGTATTACAGGGAGGCGTTGAAGATTGATAGGGAACTTAACATGTCCCAGTATATTGCTGACGACTTTAATAGCATAGGTGTAGTTTACCACTCCCTTGGCCGATACAGCGAGGCGCTTAGGTATTTAAAGGAGGCATTGAAGATTCGCAGGGAACTAAACATTCCTCAGAGCGTTGCCACAACCCTCAACAACATAGGTGCAGTTTATAGCTCCCTTGGCCAATACAGCAAGGCGCTTAGGTATCACCAGGAGGCATTGAAGATTCGCAGGGAACTAAACATTCCTCAGGGTATTGCCACCGCCCTCCTCAATATAGGTTTTGTTTACTTCTCTCTTGGCCAATACAGCGAGGCGCTTAAGTATTACAAGGAGGCATTGAAGATTTTCAGGGAACTTAACATTCCTCGGAATATTGCTACCACTCTTAACGGCATAGGTGAAGTTTATTACTTCCTTGGTCAATACAGCGAGGCGCTTAGATATTACAAGGAGGCGTTGAAGATTCGCAGGGAACTGAACATTCCTCAGGATATTGCCCAAAGTCTCAACAACATAGGTTTAGTTTACGCCTCCCTTGGTCAATACAGTAAGGCGCTTAAGTATTACAGGGAGGCATTGAAGATTGATAGGGAGCTTAACATTTCCCAATATATTGCTGCCATCCTTGAAAATATAGGTGCAGTTTATCTCTCCCTTGGTCTATACGACAAGGCAGAAGAGAACCTCAGGGAGTCAGATTTAATCTGGGAAAAAATAGGAATAAGGTGGGTCTACAAGCCCTATTTCGTAGAACTTTACCTTGCTAAAGGCCAGCCCTCTAAGGCTTTTAAGGAACTGCGAAAGAGAAAACCGTCCATTCTTAATTCCCCCCTCTTTAAAATTAGATACTACACCCAGCTTGGCTTAGCCTTAAATGGCCTGGGGAAATTCAACAAGGCTTCCTACTCGCTTCTTAAGGCAGTGGCCCTTACAGAAGAGCTTCGCTCCAAGGTAAAGGAAAAAAGGACAGGGTTTTTCATAGGAGGCTTTTACGGAGGCTTTATAAAGCCCTACAGGGCACTTATAACAGCTCTTGGAGAGAGGGTTCTCTCTGGGGAGAGGAAAGACCCTGCCTTTTCCTCCTACGGAAAAGACCTTTCCTCTGCGCTTTACTATTTTGCAGAATCCTGCAAAGCAAGAACCCTCCTTGAGGGGATGGCAGAAGCATGGAGGCAGAAAAGAACCGCCAGCCTTCCTCCAAAGCTCAGAGAAAAAGAACAATCCCTCCTTAGCCAGCTTTCTGCCATAGAGAAGCAGTGGGAGAAGGCCTACAGGGAAGGGAAGGAGGAAGTCCTAAAAGAGCTTGCCTCAAGGAGAGAAAAACTCCAGGAAGAACTCTCCCGGTTTATCTCCCTTCTTCGCAGGCAATATCCCCTTTATGCCTCCCTCTACTATCCCAAACCAGTAAAGGCAGAGGAGCTTCTCCTCAGGGAGGACGAGGTAGTCATAGAATATGCCTTTGGAACCTCCCAGCTTTACGCTGCAGTTTTAGAAAAAGGAGGGGTAAAGAAGGTTTTAAAACTAAGCAGCAACAGGAAGGCTTTAGAGGAGAAGATAAAGAGCTATCTTCAAGAGATACAGCAGAGGGTCTCAAGCCAAAGCCGCATACTCTCCCTTGGCCATGAACTTTACAGCGAGCTTCTTTCACCTGCGATTGAAGGCATCCCCTACCAAAAACACGTCATCATAATCCCTGATGGCATACTCGGTGTGGTTCCCTTTGAGGCTTTAGTTGTAGAGGATAGGGAAAGTTTTAAAGGCAGCGTCTATGCAGGCGACCTCTGGAAGATAAGCTATTATCAGTCTGCAGCCATTCTTCACATAAACAGGAGCCTTGGCAAGGTAGGCTCCAGCAAACCTCTTTTTGCCTTAGGGAATCCTTCCTTAGGGAGAGAGGTGGTATTGGAGGCAACAAGGAGGCCATGGGGGGATGCCCAGGGCAAGGTTGTGTATGCTCCTCTTCCTGAGACAGAGCAGGAGGTAAGGGCGATAGCGAGGATAATGGGGGTAGAGGCAAAGCCCCCTGATGTTCTTCTGAGGGATGAGGCGAGGGAGGAGGCGGTAAAGGAGGCGTCTCTCAGGCGCTACAGGATACTTCACTTTGCCACCCATGCAGACCTTCCTGGCAAGGTTCAGGGTATAATGGAGCCGTTCATAATACTTTCGCAGGTTAACAAAAGCAAGGAGGATGGATTTTTGACCCTGAGCGAGGTATTGAGCTTGAAGCTTGATGCAGAGCTTGTGGTTTTGTCTGCGTGTGTTACTGGAAGGGGAAAGGTTATGGAAGGAGAGGGTGTTGTGAACTTTGCGAGGGCTTTCCATCATGCAGGTGCAAGGAGTGTAGTTGTGAGCCTGTGGGAGGTTGCCTCGCTTCCTGCTGTGGAATTTATGGAGGAGTTTTACCGGAGGATAAAGCAAGGGGAGAGCAAACTTGAAGCTTTGCGGAAAGCCCGCTCAGCCATAAGGGCAAAACACCCTCACCCCTTCTACTGGGCAGTATTCATCCTGCACGGGGAGGAATAAATGGGAAGAGGATAGAAATCAGGAGGTGAAGGATGGAAAACAGGGCCTTCAGCTTTAAGCTCTCAGGGTGTTTAGATTTTGGCTTCAAAGGAAGCAGGGGGCGAAATGCTGAAGGCCCCAAAGAAAAAACAAAAGGAGGTGAAGTATGAGGAAGTTATTAGCCTTTATCTTAACGGCGGTTTTCCTCTGGGCTGGGGGATGCTTAGATGCAGACAAACTTGTAGAGAAGGCTCTTTCTATACCAGGCTATGACCCGAACTCTATGCTTAGAAAAATGGAGTTTTACAAAAAAGCCATCCGCCTCTGTCCTACCCATGCCCAGGCCCACAACAACCTTGCCGACCTTTACGAAAGACAGGGACGCTTCCCCTTAGCAATAAAACATTACAAAATAGCAGCAGAAAACGCTCCACAAAACGCCATCCCATATTTCAGCTTGGGCGATGTTTACCTTAAAACAGGAAGATACCAAGAGGCAGAGAGATGGTATAAGAAGGGACTTTCCATAGACCCCAGCGATTCCCTTACCCGCAAGAGGCTTGCCCTCTTAGAGGACTTTAAAAAAGGGCTGGTGAAGGCAGAGACAATAGAAAAACTCCTTCAGCAGACCAGGGGAGCAGGGGAGGTAGTTTCCTTAAGTTTTGGAGAAAGCCTAATTCCCTTTGACTTCAACAAATACAACATCCGCCCTGATGCAGAACCACAACTTAAAGAAATAGGAAAAGCCCTCAAGCGCATGTTTCCCAAAAAAGCCATAGCCATAGAGGCCCCCTCCTACCGCATAGAAGTTGCAGGCCATACAGACCTTAGAGGGAGCGATGCTTATAACCTCTGGCTTTCAAGGAAGAGGGCAGAGGCTGTGGTCAACTACCTTGTTGAGAAGTTCTCTTTGCCTAAGCAAGCCTTCATAATAAATGGCTACGGCAAGAGGCGTCCTCTCTGCACACAAGAGACCGAAGCCTGCCATGCCTTAAACAGGAGGGTAGAGATAAGATTTGTGCCCCAAAAAGAGGAAACCCGCGGGACCTCTGCTGTCGCCTATACTGGCTCTCCCTTAAAAATAGAGGCAGGTTTCTTCTACAGAAGACCTTCCGGGAAGGTGGTGCATCAGCTTGATGGAGCCTCCCTCCGCTCAGGAAAGGACCAGTATTTCATATTTTTCCGCCCGGCCCAGCACTGCTATGTCTACATTCTGCAGAAGGACAGCACAGGAAAAGTCCAGCTTCTTTACCCGAAGGGAGGAAATCTCATGGCAAGGGCAGGGAAGGATTACTGGGTTCCTGGCATAAACAAAGCCTTTACCCTTGATTTCAACACAGGCAGGGAGGAAATTTACCTCATAGTTTCAGAAAAACCCCTAAAGCCAGAGGAAGACTATCTTACAAGGGCTGCAGAGATTATAAAGACCAGAGCGGTGTATTCCATAGCTTCTCCTAAATCCCAGGCTTCATCTCCATCCAACCTCCTGACTGAGATAAAAGGAAAGGGCGCCTTCCTCTACAAAGTGGAGTTTAACCACATCTGATTTTGCCATGAGGATGCCCAGATTACCCAAGCTCATAGCTATTAGCTCATGGCTCAAAGCTCAGCAAACCCTTAGCTCCAAAAGCCAAAAAGCAACCGCCAATTCTGACATGGAATTTGCGCCGTATTAATTTAATTAAGGCTTCCCATGCTCTATTGAATTTTATAAAAGCCCACAGACTCCGTGAAGCTATTTTGTCATGTACAGTTGAAGGGTTTTTATGGAAGGAGTTCTCCTGGCTTTTTTGACCCATGCATAGAAACTTTGCCTTGTAATGCCAAGGGCCTTCATAAGAACATTTATTCGTATTTTATCGAGAAGGGGATGGTTGAGCCAGAAGTTCAAGAGTTCCTTTCTCTGAACAAGGTCCAGGTTGTTTATGTAGTGATTGTAGGTTACGTCGGGAAGAAGATGGCCCATAGCTTTTGAAACCCAGGTGGTAGGGTAGTTTTTAGCCTTCAATCTCGAGGCAAAGGCGTGTCTTAAAAGATGAAATCTAAGAGGTCCCAGGCCCAACTTCTCACACACCTTTGAAAATTCCCTGGATAAGTAAGAGGGCGGGATAGGCTCTCTTTTCTTCGTGTTTTCAGATTTATCTGTGCTTTCGGAAAATTTCAGAAGGAAGTTTTCCTCGGGCCTGTAACTTTTCCCCATTTTTCCATGGTATATTTTTACGATTTTTTCGATAAATTCTGCTTCTATCCTTCTGGATGGAACCACGAAGGTTTTTCTCTTTGCGCTCTTGGTTTTTCCTTTTTCTATGTAGAGCCAGATTCTTCTTCCTTCAAACCATATGTCCTTAAATTTAAGATTGGTTATCTCGGAAATTCTCAAACCCGCTCTGTATCCCAAAAATACGGCAAAAGCAAGAGCAAAATTCAAGCTTCGCTCGCTCAAAGGAGCGCCTTCCTTTTTAAGCTTCTCTCCCTGTCTTAGCAAATACTTAAATATTCTGAAATACTTCTTCTCGGTTATAAAATGCCTGGGTAGGCTTATGGTTCTTTCTGTTTTCAGCTTTTTCCAGTCAATCTGAGTTTCTATGCCTTTTTCTTCCTTGAGGAATTTAAAGAATGCCTTAATGGCGGGTTTGTAGTTTTTCAGAGAAGAGAGAAGCCCAAAAAGGGTGAAAATTTCGTTCAAATCTTCTTCGTCCATCTGGGCAAAGTCCGAATACCAGAACTCCACGGGAATGTTGATAAGATGGGACAGGTAAGCCTTCACAGTATTTGTTTTCCATTTGCCCCTTATGGAATAAGCGGTAAAGTCCAGAAAGTGCAGCAAATTCTGCTTCAAATCCTGAGAAAAGGCTTTCCCTTCCACTTCTTCTTTCAGTTCCTCTATAGTCTCCCTTACCCTTTTCCTTTTACCACTCATGGAATACTCGTTTATCTCCTTCAAGACTCGTTTGTATATGTTGTTTATGTAGGTTTCTTCGTTCCTGAGTTTCTTTAAGGACGTCTCCTCATCTCTTGCTGGCATAACAAAAGCATCCACCTCCCAGAATTCCTTTTTAAGCTCTTCCAGGGCTTCTTCTGGATTTTCGCCTACCACCTTTTCGTCCTTTTCCTCGCTGGTTTGTGGAGTTGCTGGAATTGAGGGATAAGCCTCCTCTTCAATGCTTTTTAGCGGATATGGAGGGGAATACAATTTCCCCTGAAGATAAGAAACCACATCGGAAGAGTAGAGGAGAGCAGAAGTCAATGCACTCATAGTCCTGAAGGTCTGCCATGTGATTCCAGGGCCGTAAATTCTGCCCAGCCATTTGTTAAGGTATCTCTGACGGATACGGTAGTTTTTAAGACCGGTCTTTGGAAATATGTACCCATCCAGAGGGCTTTTGCTTTTTTTATTTTTTCTCCTCCAGGCTCCCAGAATTATCGCTGAAATAGGGTCTATGTAAACACTCAGAGGAAATTTCCTATCCCATGTCTCTGCGTCAAAGAATATTCTCCTGGCTCCCAGATCTACATTGTCCCACTTGAGCATTGAGACAGCGGTGGGAAAGCCTTTAAAAATGAGATGGGTATTTGTGGCCAGAGATATAACTAAAAGCGCCCAGTAATCCTGTTCGTTCTTCAGTCTGTCCATTCTGTTAAGATAATCAACTAAAATTTCCTGTGTGTTGAAAAGTCTCTCGTAGAAATCCAGTCTGGTTGCAAAGTCCCTCTTTCTTGCCGGAAGGGGGATAAAGGTAAAATAGATGGAATCGTTTTTATCCGGGAAAATGGCATCGCCCACGCATTTCAGGAAAACTTCCAAGACCTTAGTGTTTATAAGATGGGGGAGAAGTTCACTGTTTACCTTGCTGAGAACTAACTCCCGCCATTTACTTACTTTTTCTCCATCCTTTTCTTTACCAAGTTTATGCAGGGCCTTTGAAAGACCGGATTCTTTTATAAACTCAGTCAAAATCTGCTTTTCCCGCCTGCTTGCCTGGGGAAGTTTTCTCAGGCACTCCATTAACTTTCGCTTAGCTCTCATAAGGCCCTCCCATAAATACCATCAGCTCCTGTCTTAATCCTTTACCCAGCACTTTCCTTTCCAGTTTTTCCAATATGGGCATGCTTTTTTCCAGTAAATCTTTCAGAGAGCGATTTGAGTATTTCCATAGGTAAATGTTGGTCCCTCCCCTATGTCCAAGAATTGCTTCTATGGTCTCAAAATCTTTGGGAAAATTCTCCAGGGTTTTGGAGAAAAAATAGTGTCTGAATATGTGAAATCTCAGAGTGCTTATGTATTTTCCGGCTATTTTCCTTCCGTCAAGGTATTTCTCAACCTCGGTAATCTCCCTTCTTAAGGTATCGTATTCGTAAGGTCTGCTGTCGTTGGTCCTGAAGACCCAATCGTTCAGCAGGCGTCTTCTTTTCAGAAAGTTTTTGAAGTACTGAAGGCTATGGAACACAAGAGGGGAAAGGGGTACCAGTCTTTCTTCAAGGTAGAAAATGTTACTTTTGCCCTGAATATGAGCCAAACCCACGGGATGCTCTAAATCCCTTAGTTTTATGTTAAAGGCCAGGTCCTGCCATCTTAGTTTGAGGGCTTCCCCAATTCTTAGTCCGGAAAATGTCAGCAGAAGATAGAGGTTCAGAAAATTCAATATTTTGATTTCTAAATCTCGTAGTCTTTTCTTTCTGCTCCACTTAAGGGCGGAGAACCAGAATTTTATGTTGTCCCTTACCACTTCGTCCTTGGGATACAATTTGGTTCCAAACCTGCCAGCGTCATCTTCGGGAAACGGCTTTTCCGTAATGTCTCCTGTCAGGAATTTCTGCCATTTTAAAAGGAGTTTCCATACGGTTTTTCTTTTCGTGTTCAAGTAGAAAAATGGAGCGTGGAAACTGAGCGGAAGGCGTCCCGAAAGAAGATAGGCCAGAAGAGGAGGGGAGCCCCTTTGGGTAAGTTCGTATATCACCGTCTTCCTTAAAATGGCCGGTGTCAGTATGAATGGAAGTACAAGAACCTTAGTAAGAGCTTTCAAATACCCTCCAAGATGAACATTGTCAATCTTTACCCTTCTCCCCCTTACTATTATCATGGGCTCTGGGTATTCCTTGAAAATCGTGTCTAAATGGGGTAAAAGCAGGTCAGGGACCGGCGCTATCCAGTAATCTTTTGTCTCGTGAAATATGTCCAGAGGCTTCGTTCCCGGGTTTCTCCTTAAAAAATGTACCTCAAGAATTCCTTTATCCTTCACAAAGAGCACCTCCCTTACTCCCAGAAAATCCCTGGCTTCCTGTCCCTCTTCAAAGGCTGTGTCAAAGTAGAATGGCTCAAGAATGGCAGGGGCTGATAGCCTAAATCTGGAAGTTAGGATATTTAGATCTATCCCTGTTGCAATGGAAAGAGCGGTTAAAGTTAAAAGAGTATGCAAATTTTTCTCTGACGGGTCTTTTGCATCAGAGAGCTTCTCCAGGCTATTGATCAAGAACTCATAGGTTTTCTTTATTTGAGCCGAAGTGAGAAATACATCGTAGTCGGTAAGAGTGGCGTTTTTCCAGTAAATAAGAGAGGCTAAATACTTGTAAAAGGCGTCAACCCCTGAATCGGTTACCAGGTCCATCTGGGTTATTTCGTTCTCAAATACGCTGTAAGCCTCATAATCTTCTTTTCTTCTGAGTTTAACGACGAATTCCAAATCCCTCAGAATTCTTTTAATAGCACGGTCCATAGGGGTCAGGTCATCAAGGAAATCTACATCCAGACTGAAGTTTATTTCCCTGTAGTAGTTCAGCATGTAATCCCGCAGCCATTCCTTTGAGGCTTCGTAATCAACCTTCTCGTCTTTCCTGGACTTTGTTGACCCTTCAATGGGCTCCTTTGCAGGCTGAGCTGAGGGTCTGATTTTCCTTCTTCTTTTACTGATCCCACCGGATAGGACTTCGTGTAGAGCTCGTTTTAGGGAAAACACATATTCCCTTTTGTATTCAAACTTCTTAACCCTTAAAATCTCGGCGGTAGAAGCCAGGAAGGCTATCTGACCTTCTTTTACAAAAAATATGCTGTCCAGCACTTCCCGTATAAACCCGTACTTCAAGGCCAGGGTTTTGCCCGAGCCTATCTTGAAGTTCTCCTCACTGATGGGTTCCCTAAGTGAAGCAAACAAGAACTCAAGCCCCCTGGCCAGCAGGTATTCTTCCTTAGTCTCTGTTCTGTCCATGTAGCCCCTTCTCTTTAGCTCCTTTACCCAGGCCCTGAAACTAAGGATAATAAAGGGAACCAATAGGAGAAAGTTGTCGTATAGTCGGTGTTGGGCTTCGGATGCGTCTTTTCGGGTCAGCATCCTCTTAATCCTCATGTACGAGTGGAGCAGGGGATAGTCCTCTTTCCTGAATCTGAGTTTAGGGTTGGCGTATGCTTTTAAGCTCTCAGCAAGGGAATGTATTCTATTCAACGCGATTCTTAGCTCCTCATGGGGTACATTCAATCTGCTGAATCTAAGTCTCCCATAGGCGGAAATCACCTCCTTGAGGAGTCTCTCAGCATTTTCAACAGCCCTGAGAGGAACATTCTTGAGAAGGCTTTCGGTGAGCCGGTCTGCTTCTTGTAGTGTACATAGCTCTTCAAGTTCTAATAGAGATAAAAACAAACAACCAAGTATGTCTTTTGTCTTTGTTGACGTCCACCATGCATCCATATTTTGGATTATATGACGGTAAAACAATTTTGTCTAATAAAAAGAGATAAATCTTTGTCTAATAAAAAGAGATAAATCTTGGAATAACCAAATCTTATTCTCAAAAATAAATAGACATGTATAAACGCTTTTTTAGTAATGTCAATAAGCGCCGTTTTGTGGATACCTAATTTAGTTCGTATAAGATATATTATGTCAAGTAAATATGAAAAGGTTGGAACCGAGATGCGGGAGGAAGGAATACGGGTAACACTAAGGAAAACTCAGTGTTATCAGCAGTAAGGAAGTGTGAAGAAGTATAAGCCGAATATCATTGTCTAAAAGTTTCTTCTTTTTGAGGTTTAA
>JALVMZ010000414.1:0-916 GCA_027032655.1 Desulfobacteraceae bacterium | reverse complement strand
AAGGCCGATCCGGATATAGCTTAGAACCTCACTAAACCGCTATTGTATTATTTTTAAATACGGCCTTTCTTTTTCCTTTTGACAATTTCCCCTGAAGATTAATAAAATTTCCTCTTACATTTAATGGAGGTGCCAAATGAAAGGAATTAAGGCTCTGGTTTTGCTGATGATTTCCCTCTCCCTTCTGGCAACAGGAAAGGCTAAAAAACCCTTCACCTTAGATGCCCTTTACAGGATAAAATATGTGGGAAATCTGGCCTTATCCCCAGACGGCCATTATCTTGCCTTCAGGCTAACCAGAAATTTCCTTAAAAAGGGAAAATCCAACTCCGACATTTACCTCCTTGATCTTAAAACCAACAAAACCATAAGGATAACCTATGCTCCCAAGGCCGACTATTCCCCCATGTGGGCCAGCCCCCAATGCCTTTATTTTATCTCCACAAGAAAAGAGGGACCTCAAATCTGGAAGTTCTGTTTGGGAAAGGGGGAACCCCGGCAGATTACCCATTTTCCAACGGGTATATCCTCTGCTCTACCCTTCGGGGACAGGCTCTTTTTCACCCCCAAGGTTTATCCTGAATGCATGGCCAATGCAAAATGTAATGCAGAAATGAAAAAGAGGCTGGAGAAAGGCCCTGTCCAGGCCCATCTTGCCACTTCCCTTCTTTTCAGACACTGGGACCGTTATCAGGATTTTGCCTATTCCCACATTTTCGTCCTGGAACCCGACGGAAAAATCAAGGCCCTTACCAAGGGAAAACACGATTTCCCACCATTTTCCTTAGACCACCACATGGGAATGGACATTTCACCTGATGGGAAATGGCTGGTTTACGAGGCGAAACTTGACCCCTCCCCTGCCCTATCCACCAATTTTGACCTTTACCTTCTCAATCTGCGGACCGGAAAGAGC
>JALVMZ010000413.1 GCA_027032655.1 Desulfobacteraceae bacterium | reverse complement strand
GAAGACTATTTAAGGAATCCCGAAGGAGATGGTTTACTCACGCACTTATATTCTATGGATTCACTTTAAGATTAATTGCTGGCCTTTCTCTTATGATATGGAGCAGATACTTTCCAGAAAGCTCTATTATCTGGACACTTATAAACAAAAACAGTCTCTTTAATGGCTTATTCTTTGACATTACAGGCATAATGGTTCTATCCGGAATAGTGGTTTATCTTATTGATGACATTAAAAGAAAACGGATTTCAGGTATCCCCTCCAGAGGAAGATTTTCCGTTTATCTTTTGGGCCTCATAATTCTTTCAGGTTTTGCACTTGAGGGCATAAGGATATCAATGACGGTTTTTCCTCTTGAATCGGTCTTTTCAATTATCGGATATTCTATTGGCAAATCTCTCTTTGAGGGTAAGAATCTAAATGATATTTATCCTGTTATGTGGTATATCCATGCAGGGCTTTATGGACTGTTTTTTGCAAGTATCCCGTTTACAAGGCTATCACATATTATACTGGCACCGCTCATGTATTATAAAAATGCAAAGAACAGATAAAAAACAAGAGGGTATAAAATGAACAACATTATAAAAGACAAAATAAAGGCAATTGTGGGAGATGAAAACTTTATGGACAATCTCATTGATCTCGTATCCTTCTCTTATGATGCATCAGAGCACAGTCACAGACCCATATGTGCGTTTGGCCCAAAAACAGGGATGAAATATCGGCGATATTAAAGATTGCAAATCAGGGAAGGATACCGGTATTGGACTTTCCAAGGCCTTCTTTATGTCATGGGGCTTAATAATTGAGGTGAGATTATGGAAAACAGGTATGAATTTGAAAAAAGGTTTAAAGAACAGATACTTAAGTGTTCCAGATGTGGTTTCTGTCAGGCGGTTTGCCCTGTTTATGGAGCCACACTCAGACCCGCGCTGAATGCAAGGGGTAAGATGTTAATCTTAAAAGAGGTAATGGAAGGTAAGATTGACCTAACCGAGGACCTTGTTGAATCTTTGTTTCAATGCACCACATGTGCAAGCTGCTCTATTAACTGCCCATCTGGTGTGGAGGTTCCTGAAATATTAAAAATAGCAAGAAAGGACCTGGTCAAAGAGGACATATCCCACCCTGCCTTTAAAGGTATGGCAAAGGTGCTTGAGCAATACTCCAATATATATGGTGAAGATGAGGAAGAGGATTTTGGAAAACAAAAGGGTGGCAGGGCAGAGAATATATTTTTTATTGGGTGCGTGGGAAGATACAGGGAAGATGAGGCAACAGAGGCAAACCTTGAACTCCTTGATCGCTTAGGAGTGGATTATACCCTTATTGAAGAGGCATGCTGTGGTGGTGTGCTTGAGGATGTGGGATACAGCATTAATAAGAGACTTGTTGACTATAATATTAAAACTATAACAGAAACAGGTGCCAGGACCTTAATTACAGGCTGCCCTTACTGCTGGAGGACATTTAAAAACAGGGAAGAATACGCCCCCCTGAGAGATAAGGGCATTGAGATAGTTCACATCAGTCAATTTTTTTCCAGGTATGAATTTGATGTAAAAACTGATAAAAGGGTAACCTATCATGACCCCTGCGACCTTGGCAGACACTCATCCATTTATGATGAACCAAGAGAGACCTTAACGAGAATTACTTCTGATTTTGTGGAGATGGAGCACCACCATCAGAATGCCTTATGTTGTGGTGCAGGAGGTGGAGTCCGGGGGGCTTATCCCAAGAACTCCATCCAGATGGCAAGACGAAGACTCAAGGAGGCAGAGGATACAGGTGCAGAGATAATCATAACAGAGTGCAATTCATGTCTTCACAATCTGAGTAATGCCAGGTTAAGAAAACAGAAATTCAGGATATTAAATACCGCCCAGTTTATTCTGGAGCTTATGGATAGTTAATTTCAGGAAGGAGGTATAAATGGAGATACAGGGATACAATATGCCTGAGGATCTTTACTATGAGAAGAATCATTTCTGGGTCAGGCCCGAAGGCGACATAGTTGTAATGGGTATGGATGACTTTGCCCAGCAGATGGCAGGTGAAATTGTTTATGTTCAGCTTCCTGATGAGGGCAAAAGATTAAAAACAGGAAAGAGATTTGCAAAGATTGAATCCGGAAAATGGCTTGGAAAGGTCTATGCCCCTGTTAATGGTGAACTTGTTGGGGTAAATGAAGAGCTTGAGACCAATCCAGGGCTGATAAATCAGGACTGTTATGGAAAGGGATGGATGTTCAGGATTAGGCCCGATGATATGGGTGAGCTTGAAAACCTGATCCACGGCAGGGAGGCCATTGAAAAATGGCTACTTGAGGATATTGAAAAATACAAAGGGGAGTAAGTGAAAGATTTACTATGATCAGTGGTAAAAATTACTCCTTGACACAAAAACTGAGCCTGTTTGCATGCACATCCTGCAGGATCTGCGAAGAAGTATGCCCTGCGGTGGGTGTTACAGGCAACCGCCTTTTATCAGGAACTCACAGAATTAATATCATGAAAAGACTTTTACTTTCCAGGGCGGGTATAATAGGAAGACTCCTGGGAGGAGAATCCTTATCTGATGAGAAATTAAAGGAGTTCAGCGAGCAGGTATTCAGGTGCACCCTTTGCGGGAACTGTGAGGAGTCCTGTCCCATGGGAATTTCGCTTACAGATATGTGGACTGCATTAAGAGGAGATCTGGTTCAATCAAAGTCATATCCAGAGAAAATCGACAGAATAAGGGATAATATTGAAGAGTCCCACAATGTATTCGGGGAGGACAATGAAGAGAGGGCAGAGTGGGTTGAAGACATGGATGAGCCACCTGATGATGGCCTTATCAGGGAGAGGGCTGAAACAGTATATTTTACAGGATGTGTGGCAGGTTACTTCCCACTTGCCCAGAAGATACCTGTGTCCTTTGCTGAAATCCTTCAGGGAACAGGGACGGATTTTACCCTCCTTGGTGGTGATGAGTGGTGCTGTGGTTTTCCACTTCTTGGTGCTGGATTAATGGATCTCTTCAATGAGGTAAAAGAGCATAATATTAATGCAGTAAAGCAGAAGGGAGCAAAAAAGCTGGTCTTTACATGCCCTTCATGTTACAGGATGTGGCAGGAGTATTACAGTGCAGAAGTGGAAATTATGCATTCAAGTGAATTTCTTCTGGAGCTATTAAATAAGGGGATTCTTAAATTAAAGCCCCTTAAATTGAAGGTAATATACCATGACCCCTGCGACCTGGGAAGGGGGGCAGGCATCTTTGATGAGCCAAGGAAATTGATCAGTGCAATCCCTGGAGTTCAACTCCTTGAATTTCCAGAGAACAGAGAAAGGTGCAAATGCTGTGGAGGTGGGGGCAACTTAGAGATGATAGATAATAAGCTTTCTTCCATGATTGCGTCAAACAAGATAGCCGAGGCCATGTCCTTAGGTGTTGATGCGGTGGTAACCGCATGTCAGCAGTGCGTGCGGACAATGACCACATATGTAAGAAGAAACAAGGTGCCTCTCAAAATATATGACATTACAGAGTTTATTTATAAGGCCGCTGACATTCCATCAGATGATTAATCTTTCCAATATTTTTTTAATCTGGCTGGTAACATAAGAAATTAATGGAAATGATCATAACTATGTTTAATTTTATTTATTATGGAACATGTAAAAGAAATCAGTTGGATGGTATCATCCCTTCGCTTCCGTTCGCTCCGCCGTCCATGGCTCCGCTCACTGCTGATCAGGCACCAAATTATCGTATTGATGAAGTGAGCAACTTTAATGTTACTGATCATGAAATTATCTGGAATTTGGTGCCTGATAAAGCCGCTCCAGAAAGATACCATCCACCTGATGTGCTATCCGGGTCTTTGTTGTAGCGAATGGCGGGAGGGCTTCGTCTTTTTCTCACTTATCTACGGGGGAAACCCCAGCCCGCTCCCGTTGTAATTAATATTTAAAATCTGTATTATTATGGGAGAAAGGTATGATTCAGAGGTATTAAGTC
>JALVMZ010000412.1 GCA_027032655.1 Desulfobacteraceae bacterium | reverse complement strand
TCAAATATATCCTTCAGCACAAGGGATGTCGCTATGGTTGCAATTGCAAAGTAATGTCCCTTTAATCTAAACAGGGGATATCCAATAATAAATGACCAGATAATGGCAAAGCACATGCCAATGGGCATGGAGATCCAGAATGGCACATCCCACCTCACCAGCATAACCGCGGTCGTGTATGCACCTATGCCCACATACTGGGCCTTTCCCAGGTCCACCTGGCCCCCGTAACCTCCGATGGTATTCCAGCCCATACCGTAAAGGGAAAACATCAGAAACTGAATCATGGTGGCCATGGCAAAAGAGCTATGTGGCATGGCTGGAAAGATAAGAAGGAATACAGCAACACTGCCTGCAATAATCAGGTCAATTTTTGGAAAATCCCTGAAATCAAGCGCATTCTTTAATACTTCCATCCAAAAAGTCCCCTTGGCCTTAAGACCATGATTATAAAATATGCAAGATAAAGCAGAGTATATTTAAATGATGTCATGGGAACATTCTGCATCCACTCAATATCAAAGGTGTAGGTGAAGAAGTCCCAGATTCCTGGAATCTCAGTAATGATACCCACCACAAGACCTGCAAAAAACGCCCCCGGGACACTTCCAAAACCACCAAGTGCAACTATGGTAAATGCTATCATTGTAAAGAGGAGCCCTATAAAAGGATTCACTGCCCAGAAATTCACTATGAGGGCTCCTGCAATGGTAACCGATGCACCGCCTATGCCCCAGGCGAAGGAGTTCATCTTCTCAGTTGGAATTCCCATATAGGTTGCTGCCTCCCTGTTAAGGGCAGTGGCAGTAAGTGCCATCCCCAGACGGGTCTTTTTTATCATAAGCCACACAATACCAAATGAGATAACCGAGAGAACAGCAGCAGCAAGTTTGGTCGCAGGGATCACAACTCCATAACCAAACTCAAAGCTCTTTCCAACAAGAATTCCATGATGAAGAGAGCGATCCTCTGAGCCGAATATAAGAAGTGCCAGGTTCCTGAGAAACAGCATCAGTCCAAATGTTCCAAGGAGCTGTGCCACCATTGGACCACGAAGAAGATATTTTACAAACCCCACATAGCATATTATTCCCAGGAGAAAGCCCATAATCCCTGCAATGGGAAGTGTAAACAGAGGATCCATTCCCGTTGCGGTGGACACAAAAAGACCTGTGTACATGCCCAGCATCAGGAATTCACCATGGG
>JALVMZ010000411.1 GCA_027032655.1 Desulfobacteraceae bacterium | reverse complement strand
TTTCATCTTACAGGCACAAAAGAGGGCTGTGGAGAGGGAGAGTGTGGTGCATGCACCGTGCTTGTAAATGGTGTATCTGTTAATTCATGTCTCTATCCTGCCTTTGAGCTTGATGGGAAGAGCGTAACCACCATTGAGGGGCTTGTGCAGGAAGGGACAAAACTCCATCCCATTCAGGAGGCCTTTGTGGAAAAAGGAGGAGTTCAGTGTGGCTTCTGCACTCCTGGAATGATTATGTCAACAAAGGCCCTTCTGGACCAGAATCCTGAACCTAAACCATCTGATATAAGGACAGCAATATCAGGAAATTTATGTAGATGCACAGGCTATGTGCAAATTATAGAATCTATAATGCATGCATCCAAAAAAATAAGAACAGGAGTTAAAGATGAATGAATACAGCTTCATAGGAAAAAGCATTCCAAGGCCTGATGCCCCGGATAAAGTAGCAGGAAAGGCCATGTATATACATGATATCATCCGACCAGGTATGCTTTATGGAAAGATAAAATACAGTGATTATGCCCATGCAAGGATAAAACATATTGATACCTCAAAGGCGGAGAGGCTTCCTGGAGTAAAGGCAGTAATCACTGCATACAATACCCCTGAGATCAGAATAGGATTTCTCAGGGACAACTTTGCCCTCAAAAAGGATAAGGTCAGACAGTTCAGGGATGAAATTGCAGCAGTTGCAGCCATTGATCCTGAGATTGCTGAAGAGGCAGTGGAACTTATTGAAGTTGAATACGAAGAATTACCAGGTATCTTCTCACCTGAAGAGGCAATGAAAGAAGATGCTCCACTGATTCATGAGTTTGATCCACAGGGAAGGCCCAAAAAGGACAACCTGGTTCCCATCAGATGGAAATTTGAATCAGGAGATGTGGAAAGGGCAAAAAAAGAATCCGCCTATATTGCAGAGGACTATTTTGAAACCCCTATTATGCATCAATGCTGTATGGGAACCGCTGGATGTATTGCAGAGTTTGACCTTAATAACAATCTACTAATCCATACCAAAACACAGATACCATTTCTGGCACAGAACGATTTTAACAGGGCACTTGCGGCCATGGGGCTGAAGGGGAAAAATACAAGGGTCATCGTGCCCACCCTTGGTGGAGCATTTGGCTCAGGCCTGGATACCCATGGCTATGAATATATTGCCATACTACTTGCTTACAAGACCGGGAGACCAGTTAAG
>JALVMZ010000410.1 GCA_027032655.1 Desulfobacteraceae bacterium | reverse complement strand
CTATGAATCTACTTCGTGAGGTATTGATTATTTCAGATTGTTTACGGGTGATTTTGCCTCTGCACTCATCTAAATGCTCAGCAATCATTGGCCTTTCGTTAAATATTTCCACAAGCACCGGATAGCCAAGAGGGTTACTCCTGTCTAAAAGCAGGGTTTCATTTTCAACCTGAAATTCCGTATCAAATGAAAGAGGCATAACTCTTATGATGTTTTCTCCTGACCTTTCCCCGCTTCCAGGGTCAATAACTAACACTGGGGGAAGTATATTTTCATCTTCAGGTATGTTGACCGTCCATATCTGGCCTGATTCTATTAATTTAGGAGCTTTTCTCTTCTTTCTGATAATGGGTTTTCTCTTAATCCTTTCAGTATGTTCTTTCCTGATTCCCATATCCGGTGGCGGAATGTCAGGCTCTATCAGTAGAATGATGTCTCTACAACGTTTGCAATTGTCCACATTCAGATGGTGAAATATCCTTTTTCTGAGTGATTCTGATAATGTCCCTGTTTTGTATTTAAGGAGCTCCTCTCCGCTCAAGCAATTACTGTATTGAAGTGATGATATATCTTTTTTTCTTTTCATTTTTCTTCCATTCTTCCTGATATCTTATCTGAAATTATACTGATTATAACCTCTATTTCATCAGGGGATATTGACCCTTCCCTCTGGTTTAAATACATGCTCAGGTATTCCCTGTGCCTCTTTTCCAGATTATGGACTGTGCCTATGCTTAGCTCCATCCTGCTTGATATCTGTTTCAGAGTCATTTCTTTTACTATCCTAAGGTAGTGGAATAATATCATCCTCTGGTCCATCCCCGCTATTATCTCATCAGCAATCAATTCATGAAATGGACTGAGTATTTTACTCACATGGGTGTCCTGTTCTATGCCATCCGGGATGGATTCAAAGGAGCTTATCTTAACCGTAAATATGTTAAGTCTTTTTGATATAAATTTCATTAAATCATCGCATCTTACCATTCCACCTACAGATTCAATGAGTCGGACAAGAAATTCTTCTATGTCTTTATCTTTGATGGAGGGTGTCCTTGAATCGGTGGTTTTTGAGGGATTTAATTCGGGAATGTCAATTGAATTTCCAGCTTCTAATATCTCGGATATATCGGCCGGTGCAGTTGATTTATGGCCGTATTTTTTCAATTTCCAGCATCCACACATTGACCTACAGGAGGGAAGACATC
>JALVMZ010000409.1 GCA_027032655.1 Desulfobacteraceae bacterium | reverse complement strand
CCTGCAGGTCGTATTTCTCCACTATTGAACCGTAACGGGTTGCGACATATATTTCTCCGGTTTTTTCTCTATAGACAATATTCCCGTGAAATCCAAGGGAGTGGACAAGGGCAAATCTTTCGTCTTTCAATTTAAAGGGGATTTTGCCTATGCCCCCAATAACATTTCCAGACATGTCGTATATTAAGATTCGCTTTTTGGGATGCAAACTTAGCCCGAGAATTTTCTGATCCGGGGTGAATGTTAGTTCTAAAGGGAAATTTTCCTTGAATTTTACGATGGCTTCTGGCTCAACCCTGCCCTTTATGATTTCATTAAGATTAAATTTTTTCAAACTCCGGGCTGATAGGTCGTATAACCAGAGGTTATTCTCATTTTGCGGATCCCTGATAATAGAAGGAGATCCCACAAACTCCCCTGGTCCCTGCCCCTTTTTGCCGAAAGAGGCCAGAACTTTATGGGAGTTTATGTCAAAAATCTTCACTGCATTTTCGGCTTTCATGTCCACAAATACAAGATATTTTCCCACAACTTCAAGGTCGACTAAAAAATTAACACCTTTTATCAAAGGGGTGGGATGAAGTTTGCTCACCTTGGGCGGCTCTTTCAATTTTTTATAACTGGTGTAATTGTATTTTGAAAATTTCCCAGAGCAACCTGATAAAATCAAAGGAAGAATCAGCCCACAAAGTAAAAATCTTCTATTCAGGCTCATCTCTCCTCCTGGAATTTTAAAACCCTTGTGACGAACATCTCCCTTTCGTTGTCCCAGTGCTGGTAAATGTATATTCCCAGGTCAAAATTTATGGCATTCCTGTAGGGAAACTGACCATGATAGGTATCCTGGGACATGAGGAAAACATGGGTTATGGGAAACCATATGCTCTTCAAATACTTTCCATCCTCTGCCCTTAGAACATCCATCCTGTATTTCCTCCCTTTAATGTCCACCGTGGAAATTACCCCTATTTTACCCTCACCCACATCGTAAATGGTGAAAAAGCAAACAGGAAGGGGATAAGGCTCTATTATATACCGATAATGATGGGAGGCAAGCCATCGGGTATAGACATCTTCTACGGGAAAAGCCCTCCAGAGCTCCTCCACTTCCTTCTCGGTGTATTTCCTGCAGGGCAGGTAATCCAGAAAGACCACGGTCTTCTTCCCTGTCTCAAGGTCATAATAAAAATACTCTCTTTTTTCTCCGTA
>JALVMZ010000408.1 GCA_027032655.1 Desulfobacteraceae bacterium | reverse complement strand
TGGATAGAGGAATTTCAATCATTTGAAGAGGCAAAGAGGAAGATTAGCAGATGGATTGAGGTTGATTATAACAAGCTCTATGTTCATAGCCAATTGGGATATATGTCCCCAGAGGAATATGAGGGGTTATATTATAGAGATCTTATGGCAGAGGCAGCATGAAAACTCTACACTTTTTACTTGTAAATTTTGTCTTGTCTTAAGGGTCGCACTACAAAATTTATAGAGGCTATCACTATTGCAATTAAAAGCTTTTTAAAACAGAAAAAAAGGAACATCTTGCCGAATTGCTGGGAAGATTTGATTTTAATTATAATCAGAGAGACTTAGAAGAGTTCAGGAAATTTGAATGAAGCTCAAAATTAAAGGATAGATTCTGTTTTTATGGCTGATACAAGGGATTCGATGGTGTATTGCTCTGGAAGTATGTGGACATGAAGCCCCAGTTCCTCTGCTGTTTTTGAGGTAATGGGGCCTATGCATGCAATCTTTGCCCCTCTTGTTATCTCCTTTAGTAATTCCTGCCTGCCTTCAAAAAATGAGACAAAATTCCTCACAGTGGATGAACTTGTAAAGGTAATAAAATCATAGGGAGCAAGCTCAAGTATCTCACTTATAAAAGAATCAGGGTGTGAGGGTCTCACGGTTTCGTATGCAGGAACCACATCCACAACAGCCCCTGCATTTTTAAGCTCAACAGGTAAAAGCTCCCGCGCATGAAGAGCCCTTGGAATCAGGACCCTCTTCCCCCTGATATTGTTCTTTATCAGTTCCTCCACCAGTGCCTCTGCCCTGAACTCAGTGGGCACAAGGTCTGGAATCACCCCCCTCTGTTTTAGACCTGCTGATGTCATCTTACCTATTGCGGCCACTTTTATTCCACCCATATGTCTTACATCGTATCCACTGCGGAGGAGTCTTTCAAAAAAGGAAATCACTCCATTTATACTTGTAAATACAATCCAGTGATATTCCCTGAGCCTTTTAATGGCACTGTCAAGGGGTTCCCAGCTTGGCGGGGGCACAATCTCAATGGTGGGAAATTCAATACAGTATGCACCCAGCTCACTTAAATGGCGCACCATATCCCCTGCCTGCTCTGTTGCCCTGGTAATCAGGATCTTTCTTCCAAAAAGGGGCTTCTTTTCAAACCAGTTAAGAGTTGCCCTTAAATCCACCACTCCTCCCACAACTATTATTGCAGGGGGTTTTATCCCCTTCTTCTTTGCAATCTCAGGAATGGTTTTGAGTGTTCCAGTGGTGGTTCTCTGATATGGGAGGGTCCCGTTTTCAATTACTGCAACAGGAGTGTTTTCAGGTTTTCCGTATTTTATCAGTGTTTCACAGATAAATCTCAGATTACCAACACCCATCAGAAATACCAGGGTATCCACACCCTTTGAGAGCATCTCCCAGTTTATACGGGATTGGGCCTTATCCTCCTTTTCATGTCCTGTAATAAATGCAACTGTTGAGGTATAATCCCTGTGTGTCAGGGGAATACCTGCATATGCAGGAACCGCTATTGCCGATGTGATGCCTGGCACCACCTCAAATGGGATTCCTTCCGCAGATAGGATTTCGGCCTCTTCTCCCCCCCTTCCAAAGATAAATGGATCTCCACCCTTTAATCTTAAAACTATTTTACCTTCCCGTGCCTTTTCTACTATCAGTGCATTTATCTCTGACTGAGTCATGGAATGGGCACCTGCTTTTTTGCCTGCGTAGATTATCTCTGAATTTTTTGGCACAAATTTAAGTAATTCCTTATTTACCAGGTTATCGTAAATCACCACCTCTGCCCTTGAAAGGAGCTTAACTGCCTTAACACTTATAAGACCCGCATCCCCAGGACCTGCTCCAATAAGATATACCACTGGAGTTGAATCTTTCATTGAATCATTCCCCTTTCACTCCCATATATCCTCTCAAGTATCTCTCCTGCACCGGAAAGAAGCAGTCTCTCTGCAAGCTCTTTCCCTGACTCCCTTGCCCTATCCGGAGTGCAGACTATCTCATCCCTTATAATCTTTGATCCATCCAGCTCTGCCACCATTCCCATTATCTTTACCTCACTGCCCTGATATCTGCAAACTCCTCCAATGGGGACCTGACATCCGCCTTCCAGGGCTCTCAGAAACTCCCTTTCTGATTCCACCTCTATCCTTGTGGGTGTGTGATCCAGAAATTCTATCAAATCCATTATCTGCCTGTCATCCTCTCTGGTCTCAATTGCCAGTGCTCCCTGGCCGATTGCAGGCAGTATCTCCCCTTCCGGTATATAGCCCTTTATAACTTCCTCCCTTCCCAGTCTTCTTAACCCTGCTGATGCAAGCACAATTGCATGAAACTCTCCCTCTCTCAGTTTTCGGAGTCTTGTATCCACATTACCCCTCAAAGGCACAACCTGAATATCCGGCCTCATGTGGAGTATCTGGGCCCTCCTTCTCAAACTGCTTGTTCCGATCAGTGCCCCTTCCGGAAGTTCATGGATGCCATCATACATATCTGATACAAATGCATCCCTTATATCCTCCCTCTCAGGGACAGCACCTATAATGAGTCCTTCGGGCAGGATTGCAGGCATATCCTTCATGCTGTGAACTGCCATATCTATCCTTCCATTCAAAAGGGCATCCTCAATCTCTTTTACAAAGAGCCCCTTTCCTCCTATCCTGCTGAGTGGCGAGTCAAGTATTCTGTCCCCCTTTGTCTTTATCTTTAAAAGCTCAACCTGCACATGAGGATATCTGGATTCAATCTGATTCTTCACCCATTCACTCTGGGCTAAGGCAAGCATGCTCCCCCTTGTTCCAATCCGGACCTTCATAAGGTTAATCCATATCCCTCATATCTGATCTCATGAAAAATGCCCTTGCAATTTCAAGGTCATAGGGTGTTGTTATCTTAATGTTTTTCTCCGAGCCCAATACCACCTTTACCTTTATCCCCATTCTCTCCACAAGCATTGCGTCATCTGTTACATCATCCCATCCTTTACGATGGGCAATTTCATGGGCCTTAATGATATCCTCATATCTGAACACCTGAGGTGTCTGAACCTGCCAGAGTGAGCTTCTATCAACTGTTTTTATGACCAATCCCTTTCTGTCCACCTCTTTTATTGTATCCTTTACAGGTATCGCACATACCACTGCAGGGTGCCTCATGGATTCGTTTACACATCTTTCAACCATCTCATGATCCACAAAAGGCCTTACCCCATCATGAATGAGGACCCTCTCGTAATTTTTACCAAGGGATTCAAGTCCTATCCTTACCGATTCCTGCCTTGTCTTTCCGCCAGGGACAACATCTGCCACCTTGTTAATCCCGAATCTTTCAATCATCTCCTTCCTGCAGTATTCCACCTTCCCTGGAGGGACAACCACCACTATCTCCTCAATCACATCCGATGACTGAAATATTTCAAGGGTCTCAACAAGGATCGGCCTTCCCGCCAGTTCCATGAACTGCTTTGGGACCGAACCACCCATCCTGATCCCCATGCCTGCAGATGGAATTACCGCAGGCACCCTCACAGCAGGCATTATATCCTGTGCCTCCATTTTTATACAAAAATCTTCGTCTCACAGGACAAACAGGGGGCAGGTTACAGGCAATTCATGCCCTACCCTGCCCCTGTGTATCAATTCTTTAGCCCTGAGCTATCTTTCTTGTCTGCTTCTTTAATCTGTTTATTCTTCTTCGCAGGATATCAACCTTCTTTTTATCCTTTAATTTTCTTGCCTCTTCCTTTTCCTTTTTCAGTTGTAAAATCTTCGCTTTGAGCTCTCTTATGGTGTCCTTTCCTGAGATGACCTTCTCTTCTTTTATCCCCTTTGCCTCTTTGATGACCTCAATGAGCTTTTCCTTTTTCATTGCATGGACGCCTTCAACCCCGGGAATCTTCATTGCAATCTCACGGAGTTCCTTGGCGGTCATCTTCTCAAGGGGCTTTTTTAGCTCCAATTCCTCTTCCTGTTCCTCTTTTTTTTCTGTTTCTTCTGTTTGTGTTTCTTCTTTCTGCTCTTTT
>JALVMZ010000407.1:6595-11897 GCA_027032655.1 Desulfobacteraceae bacterium | reverse complement strand
ATATTCCAATAATAGCTGATGGAGGCATAAAATACTCAGGCGATATAACAAAGGCAATTGCTGGTGGAGCTGATTCGGTTATGATCGGGAGCCTGTTTGCAGGAACAGAGGAGAGCCCGGGAGAGACAATCCTGTATCAGGGTAGAACCTATAAGGTATATCGTGGTATGGGCTCTCTGGAGGCAATGAAGGAGGGGAGCGGAGACAGATATTTTCAATCAGGAGTTGATAGTGAGAACAAGTTTGTGCCAGAGGGAATTGTGGGGAGGGTGCCTTATAGAGGCCCCCTTGCAGATACCATATATCAACTGGTGGGCGGACTGAGGTCAGGAATGGGTTACCTGGGATGCAGGAATATTGAGGAGCTTAAACAAAAGGCCAGATTTATGGTTGTTACACCTGCTGGATTAAGGGAAGGGCATGTCCATGATGTTATAATAATAAAAGAGGCTCCCAACTACAGACTGGAGTAAGAGTGTTTCATTAAGAGGGGAAGGTGTTTGTGTCAGGGTTCAAAGGTGACAGAATACTGATTCTGGATTTTGGCTCACAGTACACCCAGTTAATTGCAAGGAGGATACGGGAGTCCCATGTTTACTGTGAAATTCATCCATACAGCATTTCAGTTGAAAAGATAAAGGAATTCTCTCCATCAGGAATAATCCTATCAGGAGGTCCATCCAGCATCTATGCCCCCGATGCACCACGGGCTGAAGATGGCCTGTTTAGACTTGATGTGCCCATGCTTGGTATATGCTATGGGATGCAGTATATTGCACATGCACTTGGTGGAAAGGTGATTCAGGCAAAAGAGAGGGAATATGGAAATGCAAAGATAAGGATACTGGACAATCAGGACATATTTCATGGATTTGAAATTGATCAGGAAGAGAAGGTCTGGATGAGTCATGGTGACCATATAGAAAGACTACCAGATGGATTTATGAGCCTTGCATACAGCAGGAGCTGTCCTGTGAGTGCATTTACTGATAAGAGGCGAAGAATATTCGGGGTTCAGTTTCATCCAGAGGTATCCCACACTCCAAAAGGAAGACGAATACTCAATAATTTCCTTTTCAATGTGTGTAAGTGCAAACCCACCTGGACCATGAGCTCATTTGTGGAAAACACCATATCAGAGTTAAGGGAAAAGGTGGGAAGTGATAGGGTCTTATGTGCCATTTCAGGTGGTGTGGATTCATCGGTTACTGCGGCATTACTTCAGAAGGCCATAGGGGATCAGTTGGCATGTATATTTGTGGATAATGGACTTCTCCGAAAGGGTGAAAAAGAAGAGGTCATAGAACTTTTTGCCAATAATTACAGGATGAATATTCATGTGGTGGATGCAGGTGAGCATTTTTTATCAAAACTAAAGGGCGTTACTGATCCAGAGGAAAAGAGAAAGATCATTGGAAGGGAATTTATAAGGGTATTTGAGAAAAAGGCAAAGGAACTGGGCTCTGCCAGATATCTGGCCCAGGGCACCCTGTATCCTGATGTCATTGAGAGTGTATCCCACAGGGGACCGTCTGCCACCATTAAAAGTCATCACAATGTGGGGGGCCTGCCAGAGGTTATGAAACTGGACCTCATTGAACCCCTAAGGGAGCTATTCAAGGATGAGGTGAGGGAGGTAGGAATGGAACTGGGCCTTCCAAGAGAGATTGTAATGCGTCAGCCATTTCCGGGTCCGGGTCTTGCTGTCAGGATCCTTGGCGAGATTACTGCTCAAAAGCTTGAGATACTTCGGGAGGCCGATTCTATCCTGCTGGAAGAGGTATGGGAGGCAGGACTCTATGAAAAGGTATGGCAGTCCTTTGCTGTTCTTCTTCCCATCAGGACAGTGGGCGTTATGGGAGATGAGAGGACATATGAATATGTGATAGCAATCAGGATAGTGGACAGCATTGATGCCATGACCGCGGACTGGACAAGGGTTCCATACGATCTACTTGCCCGGATATCAAACAGGATAATCAATACAGTTAGGGGAGTAAATAGAGTAGTTTATGATATATCTTCAAAGCCCCCCAGCACCATTGAATGGGAGTAGCTCTAATTAGTCATCTTTTGATTCCTCTTCATAGAGTTTTTTGTAACTATCCCTTAGTCTTGCACTTGCATCAAAAACACTCTTCTTGTATGCTTCCTCCTTTATGTTTGTAAGTCTGAATTGAAAAAGATCCGTATTTGAGCGGATTACTGCACCTGCAGGAATCATGGTATGGGAGGGGATAGTGGTCCTTGTTATAATTGCACCTATCCCGATCCATACTCCATCTTCAAGGGTTGAATTGTATATTGATGCCCGGAGGGCTATGAATGAACCCTTACCAATAGAAGATGGTCCATGGATTATCACCCCATGTGCTATATTAACTTCAGGACCTATTTTGACCGATGTGCCTGCCCTTGCATGTATGATCACTCCATCCTGGATACAGGAGCCCTCTTCGATAATAACGGGGTGAACCTTACCCTCATCATCCACCTCATCTGCCCTGATAACTGATTGGGGTCCCACATAAACCTTTGGACCAATCTTGACATTTCCCATTATCTGGGCACTGGGGTCAACAAATGAGCTTGGATGAATCTCAGGCCAGTCTCCAGAAGGGTTGGGACGAATTCCTGTGCTCTTTTTTTGCATATATCCCTCCTACAATGAATTTATAACCCTTTTGTCATCCTGAGGGTGGCTGAAAGATACCCGAAGGATCTCATGAGATGCTTCGGGACTTAAGTCCCTCAGCATGATGCTTAAAGTAATTCAAACAGCATGATAAATAAAATAATTCTAAAGATACCATGAAAAAGATAGCTTCTCATTCAGTTTTACAAAGCTCTCTATATTTACATTATCACAAATATGAAAGGATTGTCTACTTCTCAGGAAAGATTATGATTTCTGGCCCATTCACCCACCTCTATGGGACTATTTAAGATTTCAGCACCTGCCTTTTTCAGTGCATCGTGCTTTCCCTTTACAGTTCCTGTATTTCCTCTGATAATTGCACCTGCATGACCCATTCTTTTCCCCTCAGGAGAATACTTTCCAGCAATATATGCAGCAACAGGTTTTTTCATATTGTCTGATATGAATTCCGCTGCCATCTCCTCCTGTTCTCCGCCAACTTCGCCCACAATTATAACAGCATCAGTATGTTCATCCTTTTCAAATAGCTCAAGTAGTTCTGGAAGGTTAGTCAGAACCACAGGATCTGCTCCCATACCCACGACCGCACTCTGGCCCACATTATTATCAGAGAGTATGCCTGCAAATTCATATGACAGTGTTCCACTTCGGGATATAATTCCAACTCTTCCTGGTGCAAAAAGGGAAGCGGGCATTATCCCCATTTTGCCCTTTCCGGGCACAAGCACTCCGGGTGTGGTTGGCCCCAAAGCAGTAACATTATTTTCCTTTGCCACCTTTCTCATCTTCATAACATCATGGACAGGCACATGTTCAGGCACAATAACTATAAGTTTTATTCCCGCCTCAACTGTCTCCAGAAAGGCATCCAGCACAAAAGGTGCAGGAACAAAGAATACCGATGCATTTGCACCTGTCTATTTTAAAACATCATCCACACTATTAAAAACAGGAACACCTTCCACTGTAGCTCCACCTTTGCCAGGTGTTACTCCTCCAACAATGTTGGTTCCATATTCAAGCATCCAGTGGGTCTGAACGCTTCCTATTCTGCCAGTTATACCCTGAACAATTACCCTGGTTGAATCATCAAGTAATATACCCATATTATCACTCTCCATTATTGATTATTTACAAGCTCAAAGAGTTTTTCCACTGCAATCTCTGTGGCCGTATCTGTAACTACATGGACACCTGCTGACCTCAGTATCTCCCAGGTCTCTTCCTGTCGGTTGCCAAGTGCCTTTGCTACAACAGGAATTTTCAGGTTCTTCTCTTTTATAAATCGGGCCACTCCCTTTGCCCCTTCATGAATGGGGTTTATACCACCATAGATATTTATAAATACGGCCTTTAAACCATTTTTTGAAGTGACAAGATCCATACATTTGTACAGCAAATCATCTGTAATACCGCCTCCTGTTTCAAGGAAGTTTGCGGGTTTCATCTTCTGTGCAATTATGTCCATCGATGCCATACCAAGACCTGCGCCAGAGGATATCAGCCCAATGTCTCCGTCAAGATTCACAAAGGTTACACCAATCTCTTTCCCCTTTTTCTCAAGGGGATCCTCTATTCTTTCAATTGGGGTTTTGATGGGGAGCTCTCTCCTAAAAAGTGCTGAATTATCAAGTTCAATTACTGCATCAAGTGCCTTTAATTTTCCATCTGTTAACAGGGCAAGGGGATTTATCTCTGCTATTAATGCCTCATATTGATTGAATATCCTGTAGAGTTTTACAATAATATCCGACCATTGGATCAGTAGTTTTGGAGATATGTTAAGTCTCCTTAAGAGTTTTCTTGCCTGATAGGGATAAAACTCCGAGCCTGGTTCAATTTCAAGGGTCTGGATAGATTTATTCCCTTCCTGAGCCCTCTTTTCTATGTGCACACCCCCTTCGGTGCTTGCAACTATTACAGGCCTTCCAGTAAATCCGTTTATTGTGATGCCTGTGTATAATTCCTCTGATATCTCCTCCTTTTTCACCACCAGGAGTTCTCTTACAGGCAGCCCTTTTATATGTGAGTTCAAGAGTATTTCTGCATGGGACTTTAATTCTGTATCGGTTTGTGCGGTCTTTATTCCTCCTGCCAGTCCCCTTCCTCCTACAAGGACCTGAGCCTTAAGCACAACCGGATATCCGATATTATTGCCTGCATCAAGTGCCTGCTCCACAGTGTTTACCTTTATCTGTTCAGGCACCGGAATACCATATCTCTTAAATATATCCATAGCTTCATATTCATGGAGTTTCATGGCAGTAGGTTCCTTTCTTCGACTTTTTTAATTCAAGATTTGTGAGTATATGGATAAGATATGAATATGTCAACTATCAAATCAAAAATTTAATTAAATAATAAATTAAATTATCCCTTGACACCATCTACTAAAAAATTAAAAATCAAATGAATGTCCTCCCGGGACATATCAAGGACTCAATAGGAGGCATTTAAGTCCCCTTCTGCATAAAGAGGACTTATAAGAAACTATATAAGTCCAAAAGGTATTATCGAGAGCTTTGTAAAAATGATTCATATTCCATCTGTCATCCTGAGGGTGTCTGAAAGACTCCCGTTGGATCTATGAGATGCTTCGGGGCTTTGCCCCTCAGCATGACAGATAAGGTAATTCCAGATATA
>JALVMZ010000407.1:0-6585 GCA_027032655.1 Desulfobacteraceae bacterium | reverse complement strand
TTTTTGATATCTCTCATTATAAGGATTTAATTGTCTTTTTTACTTTTTTAGATTTTAATGAGGAGAAGTAGCAAAAGCACAATGTCGTCTCAGGAAGATCACAGCCTTAAGGCATATCATGGAATAAGACGAATGCTGTATCTTAAAGAGATTGTTCCCGGGCAGAAGATACCTTACAGGGAGCTGGCTGAAAGGCTGAAGATGAGTCCAACACCCATTATTCAAGCACTTAAGTGGTTAGAACTTCAGGGATTTGTTCGGCATGAACCCAACAGGGGATATTACATGACCCCTTTTAGCATTGAGGAGGTGGAGGAGATATTTGATGTGAGATTACTGATTGAACCATCTCTTATAAAATATACCACCAGGATGCTTGGAAGTGATGGAATTAAAGAGTTAAAGAGGGCTCTGGTTGAGCACAGAAGTGCCCAGAGGGATTATTTTTTTGCTGAGAGGCTTTTTAAAAACAGGAAATTTCACCTGACACTTGCATCATTTTCAGGGAAGGATTTGCAGGTAAATATACTTGAACGCATATTTGATCTTTTGCTGCTTAAATATGGAGGGAATTATCTGCCCATATCTTCGCTTGATTCTGTAGATGAGGAGCATCAGGAGATAGTGAATCATATAATCAATGGGAACTGGGAGAAGGCAAGGGATGTTATGAAAAGACACATAAGAAATGTAAAAAAGCAGGTATTGAAGAGTCTGAAAATTATATTTGAGGAAAAGCAAGGGGCTATAGCAGAGAATATCTGAATATAATAAATAAATCAGGAGGTTATTTTATGGGACTTAAAACCAGAGAAGAGTATTTGGAATCCATCAGGGAGATGAATCCCACGGTTTATATGTTTGGGGAAAGGATAACAAATGTTCTTGATAATCCAAGGCTCAGGGCAGGTATAGAGGCAACTGCTGCCACTTATGAGATAGCCCATATGGATGAGTTCAGAGACCTTGTGGTCACTGAGAGCCCTCTTATTAATGAACCAGTTAATCGGTTCACCCTGCCGCCCGGTTCAATAGAGGACCTTGTTGCAAGGGTGAAGTTAAACAGAAAACTGGGCAATTATGTGGGCACCTGCCATCAGAGGTGCACAGGACTTGATTGCCTATCAACGCTATCCATTGTTACATACAATATTGATCAGAAGTATGGCACCAATTACTACAATAACTTCATTGAGTTCCTGAAGCATGTGCAGAAGAATGACCTTACTGGTAATGCAGGTGTAACTGATGTGAAAGGAGACAGATCCCTGCCACCCCATAAGCAGCCTGATAAGGATATGTATCTGAGAGTGGTGGAAAAAAGAGACGACGGTATAGTGGTAAGGGGGGCAAAGGCACATCAGACAGGCTCCCTTTCATCCCATGAGATAATTGTGCTACCCACACGAGCCCTGAGAGAGGGAGATGAGGAATATGCAGTCTCTTTTGCCATACCCTCTGATACACCAGGCTTGATACATGTTGTTGGAAGATCAAGCCTTGATAAAAGAGAGATTGATGGATGTGATATAGGTAATATCAGATATTCGAAATACTGTCCAACACTGATATTCAATGATGTGTTTGTGCCATGGGAGAGGGTGTTTATGTGTGGTGAGGTGGAATTTGCCTCTCAGATGGTGGTTACATTCTCTGCCTTCCACAGGCAGAGCCATGGTGGATGCAAAGCAGGTAAGATTGATTGCATGATAGGTGCCGCACTAACACTTATGGATTACAATGGCACATCAAAGGCAAGCCACCTGAAACAGAAGGTTATTGATATGATTCACAGGGCAGAGACCCTTTATGGTTGCTGTCTTGCAGCATCCTACGAAGGGAAAAAACAGCCTTCCGGAACATATTATATTGACACTGTGCTGGCAAATGCTTCCAAGATACATGAGGGCAAGGAGATGTCAGAGGCAATAAGACTTATGGTTGATGTAAGCGGTGGGTTTGTGAGTGATCTTCCATCGGATAAGGATCTGGAAAATCCAGAAATCGGTCCTCTCCTTAAGAAGTATCTGAAAGGTGTGGATTCGGTCCCTGTGGAGAACAGGATCAAGATGTATCGTTTAGTGGAGAAGATGGCAATGGAAAGCGCAGATACCATATCAGACATCCATGGTGGTGGCTCCCCTGAGGCACACAGGATCACCATATTGAGGGAGACAGATCTTGAAGCCAAAAAACGAGCTGCAAAACGACTTGCAGGAATAGAAGAATAGAAGTTCGAATATATGTAATAGCCTTGCATTAGAAAAATATCTATTTAAAACCCTGCTTATTCTTAGCAGGGTTTTTCTTTTTAATAATTGTTCTGCATGAATTGCAGTTAGAACTAATTTCAAAGGTATATGAATATCTCCTTGTTTAAAGTATTTACATGCCATCTTTAACTCAAAAAGATATTTTTTCATAATTGATTATTTATTCTGTTCATATTGGTATTAATATAAAAACAATAATATTGTGAGGCAGGTATATTTAGGATATACTTAAATAAAAAAGAGGTTAATATTATGGAGAATAATAGAAAACCAAACAGACTAATAAAGGAAAAGAGCCCGTATCTTTTGCAACATGCCTTTAATCCTGTTGATTGGTATCCCTGGTGTGATGAGGCATTTAAAAGGGCAAAGGAAGAGGATAAACCCATTTTCCTTTCCATTGGTTATTCCACATGTCATTGGTGTCATGTAATGGAAAGGGAGTCCTTTGAAGATGCTGAGATTGCCCGTCTTATGAATGATGTATTCATCAACATAAAGGTTGACAGAGAAGAGCGTCCTGACCTTGATGAATTTTACATGAACATATGCACCATGATGACAGGCTCAGGTGGGTGGCCCCTTACTATAATTATGACTCCTGAGAAGAGGCCCTTTTTTGCAGGCACTTATTTCCCGAAGGATTCAAGATATGGAAGGGTGGGGCTGAAGGAGCTGATACCAAGGATAAAAGAATTATGGAAAAAGGAAAGATCAAAGCTGATGGAGGTTTCAAACAGGATGGTGGAAGTAGTAAGTGCCGTCTCTGATCCCACAAAAGAGAAGGAATCTATTGATAAAGAATCAATGGATAAGGCATATGAATATTTTAAAGGCTCTTATGATAAGAAATTTGGTGGGTTTGGTGGTGCACCAAAGTTCCCTTCACCCCATAATCTTCTGTTTCTTATGAATTATTATCTTTATAAGAGGGAGCATGAAGCACTTGATATGGTGAGGAACACTTTGCTGCGGATGTCCCTGGGTGGTATCTTTGACCATATTGGATATGGTTTTCATCGTTACTCCACTGATAGATACTGGCTGCTTCCCCATTTTGAAAAGATGCTCTACGACCAGGCATTGCTTCTACTTGCATATACTGAGGCATATCAATTAACAAAAGAGGAACTATTCAGGGATATATCGGATCGCATTTCAGAGTATGTGATAAATAGATTATATTCAAAGGATGAGGGCTTTTATTCATCGGAAGATGCAGATACAGAAGGAGAAGAGGGCAAATACTATCTGTGGACTCAGGATGAATTGAAGGAGCTTTTGGGAGAAGAGGCTGAATTCGTAATCACTCTGTTTAATATTAAAAGGGACGGAAATTTCAGAGAAGAAGCCACCGGGCGGAAAACTGGAAAAAATATCCTGTATCTTAAAGAACATCCATCTTTGCTGGCAGAGCAGTTGAATATAGAATATGATGAATTTAAAGAAAAGTGGAATAGAATTAGAAAGATACTGCTGGACCATAGAAATAGAAGAACGCCTCCTTTCAGGGATGAGAAGATCATGTGTGACTGGAATGGACTTATGGTTGCAGGGCTGTCAAAATGCGGGTTGGTCCTGAAAAGTAAGGAATATATTGATGTTTCAAGGAGTGTCATCTCCTTTATCCTGAGACATATGATCGCAGATGATGGCATCTTATTTCATATGTATAAAGATGGAGAACTCAAAACTCCCGGGAATCTCCTTGATTATAACTGCCTCATCTGGGGGTTATTCAATCTTTATGATGCAACCCTTGAATCTGATTATATCATAAGAGCAAAAAACCTAATTGATAAAATGATACAGCTTTTCTGGGATCCCATCAATTATGGCTTCTTTTTAACATCAGAGCAAGGAACTGATATCTCTATAAGGTCAAAGCCCGTATATGATGGTGCTATTCCTTCTGGAAATTCCATTGCATACAATAATCTTATCCGTATCTTTCATATAACATCTGATAGGAGATATCTTGATTTGATATCCCGGATGGAGGATGCATTTGGAGCCATTGTAAATCGTTTCCCTCATAGTATGCCCATGTTCTTATGCGGTTATATGCGCATGAATAATGGTGGATTTTCGATAGTATTAAGTGGAAGCAGAAAAGACGCAGAAGAATTTTATAAAAGATTGATAGAAATTTGTGGTCCTGTGGTTGATATCCTTTATATGGATGATAAAATATCAAATTTAACTGAATTAGGTCCAAACTTTTCATCAAAAGAGGGTGAATTAAGACTTCAGGTATGCGACGGTTTCTCCTGTATAGAAGTAAATAAGACTCCTGATGAGTTTTTGAATGATTTAGAAGAGGAATGGACTATTTCCACTCACCGACCAGTATAAACGGCGCCCAGAAGTAAGGATGATTGTATCTTTTACTGTGTATCATTTTTAAAGAGGCCTTTCTTAATGCCTCTGCTTTATTATATTTCTTTAAATTTCTATAAAACTCTGTTATCAATTCGACTGTTGAAATATCAGGCACCTTCCATAGCGTGGCGAGCTATGCTTTCAATATCTTAAAAAATGAAATCTCGGGCTCCCCTATTCCATATAAAAATATCTCCTACCATTCCACCTAATAAGTAATGTTTCTCCCGGTCAGGGCCATCTACTATTTTCCCTCTGGAATTGGATGCTTTCTGTAACCATTCTGCTCCACCCTCATCATCAGGACCCAGTCATTTTTTTCAATCACTGATTTTTCTTTTTATATATTCGTTTTTTGTTAAATGGACAGAATAAAGAAAGGCCATCACCTCAGATGGCCGTTATTTTCAAGATACTATTGTTATTTTATTCTGCAAGTTTTGCCTTGATCTCACTCATGTCCTTTTCTAATTGTGAGACCCTGGCGGATAGATTTTCATGCTCATCTCTTCTAACTATCACCTCATATAACCGGTCCATCCTATTGTTAATCTCATCAATTCGTCTGCTTTGATCTAATAGATGATTATTTATATCATCAAGGCGCTTATCAATAGCTTGAAATTGTTTATCTATGGAATTGAACCTTTCTTCATGCTTTATCAATGTCTCTTTAATCTTCTTTAATTCAGGCAGGATCATCTCTTGTAAGAGTGCCCTTAATGTTTCCTTTATTTCCATTATTATCTCCTTATGAGATTTTTCATATTATCATCCAATCAGAATAGTTTTGTCAATTATAGAAAAAAACATCCCCTGAATGCATATAAAAATAAAATACCAGATTTGTTATTAACTTATTATAAAAAATATTAAAACATACAAAAATTAAAGCCAAAAATCGCCCTTTACAACGTTTAAATTTTGATTTAAATATTTTAATGCATTGCCTTTAAAAAACGATACATGACCTAAAAAATGGAGCTTGAATCAAGGGTATTTATAAAAGAAAAAATAATCCGCACTGGTGTATGTCTTTCAGCATAAATGGTAAACAGCACTACCAGAGCACAGGTATATCAGATAGAAAACTTGCAGAAAAGATATATGTCAAGCTGGTTACATAGCCGATGGAAAATGATTTGAGAAGTATCCTTCCAAAATGCACGAGACTGGTTCAATCAGGTGTTGACCTTTATACCGTGTCAAAACTGCTTGGTCATCGTAATGTAACTACTGCCCAGCGGTATGCTCATCATTCACCTGATAGCCTGAGAGCCAGTGTCAAAATTTTGGATGAAATTTAGGAAAAAAAATGATATAAAAATCATATGCAGTTCAAAAATTATCACATTTTTATCACATTTGATTTTTTGAAATCGTCAAATCCCTTGGTGCGCCTGTAGCTCAGCTGGATAGAGCAGCGGACTTCTAATCCGCAGGTCCGGGGTTCGAATCCCTGCAGGCGCGCCAGCTTATTATACTATTCCCCTTATTATCCTTTCAACAGGTTAGCAAAATCTAATAAAAACATTTCTTTTTTCACATTTTTTTTGTTATTACATTAATTGTCATGCTAAGGGACCTAATTCCAGAATAGATAGTTTAGATCATGCATAAGAAGATATTAAAAATGATTAAAGGGATTGAAAATTAATTTTCTTACTAAATGGATTGATATGAAAGGGATAAAATGATAATAATTTTTTAAAATAGTAAGAAAATTAAACAGATTTTCAGAGGAGTAATATATGGATGATATATACAGGCGATTGGCAAAGCATCTTGAAAAACTGGTCATGAGTTACCCATATACTGATGAAGTTCTGGATCTGCTCAAAGAGATGTTTTCTTCTCAAGAGGCAGAGGTGGCCCTTACCATTCCCAATGATTTACCTCCTTTGCAGGTTTGCGATGTGGACACAATTGT
>JALVMZ010000406.1 GCA_027032655.1 Desulfobacteraceae bacterium | reverse complement strand
TTCTTTATGTAAACAGAGTATCAAGGAGATTGGGTATCGTATCAAGACTTGAACCATCCCTTGCCTTTCCCCTTGGGCCAAATTCAGTAAGCATAGGGGAAACAGCCCTTGCATATCATACTGTGATTACAGGTGAAATATCACCCCTGCCCCGGAGTGATGATTCAGTAATGATTCCCATTATTAAAAAGATTGAAGACAGGGATGGAGAGGTGATATGGGAACATCAAAAAAACCCGAAAAGGGTTCTGGACAAGAGGATATCATCAGTAATTCTGGACATTCTGAGGCTTGTGGTGGAGAAAGGAACAGGAATTAAAGCAAAGGGAGCGGTCAGGATTAAAAGCAGTATTAATGACAGGAATGTTTATATTAAGATTCCATGCTATGGCAAGACGGGCACTGCCAATAATTTTAAGAATGCATGTTTTATAGGATGTATCCCGGGAGGAGAAAAGGAAAGCAACACACTTACTCCTGAACATGGATACATTATAGGTGTTTATGTGGGCTACGATGATAACCGTCCCATGGAAGGGAAGAGAATCAGGATTTATGGCTCAACTGGGGCCCTTCCTCTCTGGATTGATATTGCAGACGGGATTGTAAACTCCAGTGAATTTATTAACAGGATACAGATTGCAGACCTTGTTTTTGATAGCAATAAAATATTTGAAACCCCGACGGAGAGGCTCAAAAAGGTGGTTGTTTCATCCGTGGATGGTCTGCCATTGGACAGTAATGAACAGAATGGAAATGGTATTTCAGTGTTATCTCTTATTGAAAATGATGATAAATTAGAAAATCGAATCAGACTATTTGAACCCATGAGGGGAGATGAGAGCAATGATACATAAGAAAACAGAAAGCTTTATTATAACATTTTTATCAGCCATATTATTTTTTGGAGGAGGATGTTCAACCTTTACATTAAAAAGAGAGAGCAGGCAAAAAGAAGTTCCTCACTCAATCATTTCGGATGATATCAGGATGGCCATTCTGAGGCGTATAGATTATTTACAGGATGCAGTTAACTCAAAAAGATTGAGTGGCAATGAAAAGAATATTGCAATCAGTCTAATGGATACATACAAAAGAACACTTCAAACAAGAAACTATGATAATAAAGTATTTGAACCCATTCTGAAAAATCTCATATCAATTGATACATTCTATTTTTCAGATTCAACCAAAAAAAGGATTTTCTTTGAATCA
>JALVMZ010000405.1 GCA_027032655.1 Desulfobacteraceae bacterium | reverse complement strand
TGGTATTTTTCAGAAGGGCTCATTTATTCTGGGATGTGCCAGGACAGATATGGACACGGATGGATTTAGAGACAGGATGAAGTCTCATCTTCGGAATCATCCTGATTTTGAAGAAGAGAAATGGAATAATTTTGCTAATATCCTTTACTATCATCCCCTTCATTATCAGGATAAAATCTCCTTCATGAGTCTTAAAGATATTCTCCTTGAGCTTGATAAAAGGCATGGAATAAAAGGAAATCATCTTTTTTATCTTGCAGTCCCCCCACAAATATATATGCCCATAATTGAACAACTGGGAATAAACGGGCTCTCAAGGGAAAATAGAGAAAAAGATGGGTGGACAAGAATAGTTGTTGAAAAGCCATTTGGACATGACCTTCAGAGTGCACTGGAGCTTGACAGAATCCTTCACAGACATTTCAAAGAGCATCAGATATTCAGGATTGATCATTACCTGGCAAAGGAGACTGTTCAGAGCATATTGATGTTCAGGTTTGCAAATGCCATTTTTGAACCCATCTGGAATCGTAGATACATTGAGGCAATAAAGATATCCGCACTTGAGAGCATAGGAGTTGAACACAGGTCAGGTTATTACGAACAGGCAGGAGTTATTAGAGATATGTTCCAGAATCATATGATGCAGCTCCTTGCGTTGACTGCAATGGAACCCCCTGCTGAATTTAAAGCTGATAGGGTAAGGGATGAAAAGGTGAAGGTATACAGGGCACTTCGTCCTTTTCCTGTTCATGACCTCAATTCCTATATTGTGCTGGGACAATACCAGAGGGGGGAAGTGGGGGGAAAAGAGGTTATTGGTTATAGAGAAGAGCCCGGTGTTAATCCAGACTCTCTCACTCCCACATTTGCGTCAATGAAGGTATTTGTGGATAACTGGAGGTGGCAGGGAGTCCCTTTCTATCTATCATCAGGTAAAAGGCTCTCAAAAAAATTAACACAGATTGAAATACTCTTTAAACATGTGCCTCACTCCATGTTCAGACATGTAATTGATGAAAGTATAGAGCAAAATAGATTGACCTTCTGTATTTACCCTGAAGAAAAAATCTCTTTGAGATTTCAGATAAAAAGACCGGCAGCAAAAGTATGTCTTCGATCAGTTGCAATGGACTTTCACTATCTGGAAGACTACACAGGACCCATATTTGATGCATATGAGAAGGTCCTGCTTGACTGTATCCTGGGAGATCAGATGCTTTTCTGGAGACAGGATGGAGTTGAACAGTGCTGGAGTTTTCTGACTCCCATTCTGGAGGCCTGCGAAACATGCAGTGATAGGGCTCAGAGACTCCATTTCTACCCGGCTGGATCATGGGGACCTGAGCAATCAATATCATGGCTTGCCATAGATTAAAAAAGGAGGTTATGGGCTCTAATGAAGTATACTGGAGTTAACCATATTGCAATGGTAACAAAGGATATAGACACCACCATACGGTTCTGGCGTGACCTTCTTTGTATGAGATTAATCCTGAGCATGGGGAAACCGGGGTATCGTCAATGCTTTTTTGAGATTTCTGAAAATGATATGATACTATTTTTTGAATGGCCTGATGTGGAAGAAATTCCCATTAAGGATCATGGGGTGCCCGTAAAAGGGGCTTTTGCCTTTGACCATTTATCCTTTGGAGTGGAATCAGATGATGAACTCTGGGAGATAAAAGCGAAACTCGAGGCAGGTGGATTCTGGGTCTCTGAGGTAATTGATCACGGATTTATCCATTCCATATACAGCTTTGACCCTAACAATATACCCATTGAATTCAGTGCCCCTGTTAAGGGTGTGGATTTAAGAACAAAGCCATTATTGAAAGATAGATGCCCTACAACAGTAATATCTGAAGGTTCTGAACCACAGAAAGGAAAATGGCCTGAATCACGACTAACCCCACCGCAGGATAGAGATATCTATCCTGGTGAAGGTAAGGATTACATTAAGGATAATCCATATTAAAAATCCTGTGAGTAAATGTCCTCAATATTAAACTTGACAATATTATGATTTTTTGGTTTTTGGGATTTCTACCGAATAATATTCATTGGAGAGGTCTTTTCCATGTATAGTGCCAGTGATCTGAAAAAGGGACTGAAAATCCAGATAGATAATGAGCCATATCTGATAATTGATTTTGAATTTTCAAAACCAGGTAAAGGTCAGGCCCTTTATAGATGCAAACTGAAAAATATGATGAACGGGATTATTATTGACCGCACTTATAGATCCGGTGATACCTTTGAACCTGCCAATCTGGTTGAAAAGAAGATGCAATTTCTCTACTCCCAGGATAATGAATACTATTTTATGGATCTTGAGACATACGATCAGTGCATGTTAACAGAAGAACAGGTGGGAGATTCAAAGAACTTCTTGGTGGATAATCTGAAAGTGGATATGCTCTTTTTTGATGATAGACCCATTGGAATAACGCTTCCCAATTTTGTTGATCTTACAGTAACAAAGGCTGATCCCTGGGTAAAGGGGGATTCTGTTGCAGGAGATAGCAAGCCAGTTACCCTGGAAACAGGATACACCGTCAGGGTCCCTCCATTTGTTGAGGAAGGGGATAAAATTACAGTTGATACCAGGACTGGTGAATATGTCACAAGGGTAAAGAAATAACCATATTACCACTCAAATTGAAAGAGATCCTAAGGAAAAAACAGACATTACAGATTAGGTCAGAAATTTGTAAAGCAATTAGAGAGTTCTTTACGGCCAATGATTACATTGAAGTTGAAACACCATATTTAGTTCCAGCCCCAATGCCAGAAGCCCATATTGAAGCCTTTAAAACAGATGGATATTACCTCCATACATCACCTGAACTGTGTATGAAAAGACTGCTCTGTTCGGGATATGAACGGATATTCCAGATATGCAGGGTATTCAGGAAGGATGAAAAGGGCAGATATCATCTACCAGAATTTACAATGCTTGAGTGGTATAGAACCCGGAGTGATTATAATGACCTTATGAACGAGTGCGAGCAGTTAATAACCTGGCTGAGCAATAGACTAAACAAAGGTGTGAAATTAAAATTCAAGCATAGTCTTATTGATTTAAAAACACCATGGGACAGAGTCTCCTTAAATGAGCTTTTCCAAAATCATGCATCAATACCCCTTTCTGAAGCACTGAAAAAAGAAAAATATGAAATAACTATGATAGATGAGATTGAACCCATTCTTCCGGTTACACGACCTGTATTTATTGTAGATTATCCATCTGAACTATCACCCCTTGCAAAGCCAAAAGAAGATAATCAAGAGCTGGCAGAAAGATTTGAACTCTACATAGGAGGAATTGAACTTGCAAATGGATTTTCTGAATTAAATGACCCAGAAGAGCAACGAAAAAGGCTTGAAAGAGAGAATCATAAGCGCAGTGCCCAGGGTAAAAAGCCATATCTAATGCCAGAGGCGTTCTTAAATGAACTCTCCTTTATGCCACCTTCAGCTGGAGTAGCTATGGGAATTGATAGACTGGCCATGCTCTTTTCTGACAGCTCCTCAATTGAGGATGTGGTTTCCTTTTCTCATACATTTATTTGAGAATATTTCTTGCGGTTACAAGCCTCATTATCTGATTTGTTCCTGTATATATCTGTGTTAATTTTGCATCCCTCATCATCCTTTCCACTGGATAATCCTTCATATAACCATATCCTCCCATAACCTGGACAGCATCAGTTGTAACCTTCATTGCATTTTCTGAGGCCACAAGCTTTGCCATGGCACAGAATTTTGATATCTCTTTCCTGTTATCTCTATCCATGTGATATGAGGCCTGGTATGTAAGATAGCGGGCCGATTCAGTGCCTGCAGTCATATCAGCTAACATAAACTGTATGGCCTGAAGTTCTGCTATTGGTCTTCCAAACTGAATCCTCTGCTTTGAATATGCTACTGCCTCATCAATTGCCCCCTGTGCGATTCCAACCGCCTGAGCCGCACAAAACAGTCTGCTACCATCCAGTGCCCTCATCATATTGATAAATCCACTCCCCTCTTCTCCAATCATGTTCTC
>JALVMZ010000404.1 GCA_027032655.1 Desulfobacteraceae bacterium | reverse complement strand
CCTTTTCTCTCTGTCCAGAATTTTGGAAGCGTATGCTGCAAGTCAATATCTGCCGGTTTAGGATATGCCGCTGTGTGACAGAAAGATTGAAGTACAAAGTCAGCACCAAAACTGAGTGCTGCAAGCTCTTTGATCTCATCTCTTGTCATTGGACCGGTGGTATCTTGGGAACCAACTGTTGTACATACAGGCTCACAGTAAACACCTGGTTTCACACCTTTAATACCACATGCTTTACCTACCATTTTTTGAGCAAGTGTATACCCTTTACCACTATCTTCAGGTTGTGCAGGTGCCAAGAATGTATCAGATGCTCCAAGTCCTAAAGCTTCTCTTGCTTTTGCAGTTAACCCTTTTCCGATAATAAGCGGTATACGACCACCCGCTCTCATCTCATCTGTCAGTGTATTTGGCTCAAGTGTAAACTCAGAAACCACTTTACCCTCTTTTTCAATCACACCATCATAAGGTTTGATAGTAATGACATCTCCCGTCTCAAGGTTGGCAACTGGTGCCTGAAGTGGCAGACATCCACTGTCTTCTGCAGTATTGAAGAAGATCGGAGCGATGATATCACCGATCACCACACCTCCTGTTCTTTTGCCCGGAATACCAGGAATATCTCTTCCCATATGCCACTGAACTGAGTTGATACCTGATTTTCTAGAACTTCCTGTACCTACAACATCCCCAACATATGCCAGAGGATGTCCTTTTTTCTTAAGCTCAGCCATAGTTTCCAAAGGCTTATCCATTCTATTGACCAAGAAAGAGTTTGCATGAAGTGGGATATCTGCTCTTGTAAATGCTTCAGAAGCTGGAGAAAGGTCATCTGTATTTGTCTCTCCCGGCACTTTATAGACAGTCACTGTGATCTCTTTTTCAAGTGCCGGTTTATTGGTGAACCATTCAGCATTTGCCCAAGATTCAATAACCTCTTTAGCTTTTGCATTACCTTCATCCATCAATGTTTTTACATCATTGAATGCATCATAAACAAGGATCGTGTTTTTAAGCTGTTTGGCTGCTTCATCTGCAATATCACCACCAAGTTTCAATGCTTCAACAAGTGGAGTCACATTAAATCCACCTAGCATCATTCCAAGGATCTTACATGCCTTTACTGCATCTATAGCCTCACATTTTGTATTCCCTTGAACAATATCATTCAAGAATGCTGCTTTAACATAAGCTGCATCATCCACACCTGCAGGTA
>JALVMZ010000403.1 GCA_027032655.1 Desulfobacteraceae bacterium | reverse complement strand
TTATGAAATACTCCATGAAAAGATAATAAAGATGGAGCTAAGGCCTGGCCAGAGCATTGACGAGAAAGAGACCATTGAAAGTATTGGAATTGGCCGCACCCCTGTTAGAGAGGCACTGCTTCGCCTGGCCTCTGAGGATCTGATCCAGTTTATACCCAACAAAGGCTTTATTGTAAAACCCCTTACCCTTCAGGATGTAAAGGCTATGTTTGAGGCATGCAGGACTATTGAGCAGGGCGCAGCCTCCATTGCCATTACAAAGCACAATGAAGATATCCTGCCTTTAATGGAGAAATACCATCTCATAGTTAAGGATGCCATAGACAAAAGGGATTTACTGCTCCTTGTTAAAGCAAATCACAACTTTCATATATATTTTGGCAGATGCACCCAGAATGAATACATTGTAAGGGCCATTAATGATGTAAGGAATAACCTGAACCGCCTTGCTTATCTTTCATTTGGCGGTGTGGTGGATTTAAGTGGTGATCTTCAAAAACACTATGAATCCGTATGCTTTGAGCACGAGAAGATAATTGAGTTTCTATCACAAAAAAAGCTAAATCCACTGCTGGAGGTAATTGAAACCCACATAAACTCCTTTCAGCAAAGAATCATTGATTACCTCACCTCTTAATTTCTATATGGCTTTGCTTTTTTAAATCCAGGTCAATTTGCTGAGATCTTTTCTATATATATCTTGACAATTGTAACCATCAAGGTTACACCGTTTTCGATGCGTTTAATGTAGATTATAAAGATTACCATTAAATAAGGAGAAAAAATGAGAGTAATAACAAGAAAACCTGTTCATCCAGGAGAAATTTTAAGAGAAGATTATCTAAAACCTTTATCTCTGACTATTACGGAGCTGGCCAAAATATTAAGAGTTTCAAGAAAGACATTATCAAAAATCATTAATGAAAAGGGCTCAATCACTCCTGAAATGGCTCTTAAATTGTCAAAGGCATTTAACACAACCCCTGAATTATGGCTTAATTTACAGAGAAATTATAATCTCTGGGAAGCTCGAAAACTTCCTGAATGGAAAAAAATCAAGCCCATAAATACCTATAAGAAAATAGATAATCTTTCAGCCTCACTGAATCTATGAACTTATAGATTTTGTTTTTCTCTGTTTTATCCACATATCTAAGGTAATCTCTGGTGCACCCAATATGCGATTGGCCTCTGCTGGATCCCCTCCTTCACCCACTT
>JALVMZ010000402.1 GCA_027032655.1 Desulfobacteraceae bacterium | reverse complement strand
ATTATTACACTAACTGCAACAGCCCTTGCCATCTCACCTTCTCCTGTCATAAATGGGTCCCTGAATGCCCTTACAAAGCAGAATCTTGTCCGCTGGATAACCACTCCAAATGCGATCCCACAGAGGAGCAACACGCCTTCCCTTGTATAGGCTTCTTTTGAATAAAGCCATGCCATGATTATTGCGCCCAGAAAGACGATGAATCCTAGATATGGCTCAATTGAGAGCCAGTCAAATCCCTTTTTCTTCTCTTCATTTAATTCTGTGCTCTTAAACGAAGAAGGAAAGTGTTCAAGTTCCCAAAAAAGATATTTCAGACCAATGGACGCACCAATTATCAGGCCCAGCATCATGAGTATTCCGCCAAGTGAAAGGGCACTGACAGAGGAATAGAATCCCCCCACATTACAACCACCTGCCATTGCAGCACCTACTCCCATAAATGTGCCACCAATAAGTCCTTTGATTAGTTCAAGACCAGGTGCAAACCTGATTGAAAATTGCTTTGACATAAGGGACGCCCCAAATGCACCCCACAGTAGCCCTAAGGTTAGGAGGGAGCTTGTTGACAGAAATGGGGACAGTGGCCCTTTCTCATAAATGCCAATGGAATGAAAAAACCAGTCCCCCCAGTTCCTCAATCCACCTGCAACACCCCATGGCCTTGCCCATGCAAAGGTTATTATACTTAATATACCAATGATAATACCTCCTGTCATGGTAGGCCAGTTTTCATAAAATATAGCACTGTATCCCCTTTTAAGAAGCGATTTCATAACTGTGTCCTGATTCTCGGCATTCATTGTATTACCTCTTGTTGTAATTATATTTAATTAGCATCCTTCATCATCCACTATTGTAAAGCCTGTATCCTGCTGACTTTGTGGTTTTACAGGCGTGGGGGCCTGCTCAGGTTTCCCACCCTCGCTTGTCTGAAATGGTCGTTGAGATACATCAGGTGCTATCAGGCTGGCATTTTTTTCCACCTTCTCTGCCAGAGCGAATATGGTGGCAAGGTCATAGTATTTCCATGCAGTCATTGATGTTGGGTCTGCCTGGACGGCCTTTCTAAAATACTCTTTGGCATCCAGATATCTCCCCCGCATATATGCCTGTTTGCCAAAACGGATCATCCGGGCACACAATGCCTTATCAGGTATAAATAATTTCTTTTCCTGAGCCAGGGGGCCTGATTCAGACATCATAAATATTGTGATGAATAATATAGAAAGGATTAACAAAAAAGGGATGACTATTTTTTTCATGACTTCCTACCCCTTTTAAATTTTTTTGTATAATAATTTTATCACCACTGATGAATCAAGAAAAAAATATGAAATCTTAAAACATAAAAATTTAGTCTGTCATTTTAATCTGTCAGGCATCTTATAGTTGGGATATCAAAGTGATAACCTATTCCCTTAATTATCCTTTTTATCTCTTTTGAATGAACTACCCAGCTTAGAGATGCTATGGTGCAATTCATAGCAAGTAATTTTAGTTTTTCTCTTAACAGGGTATCTATAAGGAGCCGTGCTATTCCATATCTATCACCAAAATGTGGACCACTCATTGAAAATACAGAGACCTGCATCCAGTTTTTATTTAGGGTGTCGTCATTGGTGGGAATAGTAATAAAAATGTCACCACCCATTTTCAAGGGAGATGAACAGATAAAGTGAAATGCAGATGTGTTCAAAAGATATTTGCTCGATCTGGATAGATGTTTGGCTATATCTAAACCATTATCAATATTAACAGCTGATTGTTCATTAATGTATTCAAGCCCATATACCTTTGGTCTTTTCTCTTGAAAAGATGCAACAACTTCCTTGTATAGGGTCTCTTTACCTTTCTGGGAGAGCATCCAGTCCTCCGGAGTCCTGTATGCACTAAAACTGAATTTTGAGAAGAGTCCTTCAGTAATACCATTGAGGGCATCAGCTTTGATTATCACTGATATTGCAGAAGGTGAGCTTGCGATTGCATATGGAGGGGTTTTTTGCTCATTGAAGATATCTAGAAAATCGAGAAGTATTTCAGGATCCTTTCGGTGAGGAAATATGGAAAGTATTGAACAGTTATTGTAAAGGTCATATTCAATATTGGCTGAATTGAATATATCTTTTATCTTATTTAGATGGATTTCCTCAAACGCTATATTGAGGCCCCATATCTTCTCCTTTGATACACAGGTTATAAATGGCAGATTTATCTTATTATAGGCTATATTATCAAAGAGTCCTATCAGTTGAGCGGATTCATTGGATAATATTGCACAGACATAAGCAACCCCTTTTAATACCTTGAATCCACCAAGTCTGTTAAATGGCATATCATTGTGCTCCAGCAATATCAGGAAAGAAGATTTTTAACTGCCTCCCAGAGACTTTCACTGTCTATTGGTTTTGGTATATAATCATCAGCCTCTGTTGCCATCCCATCTGCATGGCTGTATCTGGTGCTTGGAACAGCTTCTCCCACTGCAGTTAAAAGAATAACAGGTATATCTTTTGTTTCCTCATTTGATTTTAATTCATTGCAAAGGACATAGCCATCTTTTCTTGGCATCATGATATCAAGGATTACAAGATCGGGTCTTCTCTGTTTTATAGATTCTTCCCCTTCAATTCCATCATATGCCTTCCCCACCTCACAACCCTTACTTTCAAGCATCATTGCTACTGTCTCAACCAGATCAGGATCATCATCTACTACAAGTATATATGGTTTTGACATGGAATACCTCCTTCTCAAATCTATAATTTCATCCCCCTAACGGGAACTACTTAAACATAAAAAGGTTTTTCAGTCAAGTTCAGGCCTGGGATACAGGCCAGCACTTTCAACTATTTCTGGAACCATCTCTTCCCATTCAATGGCCATTATATGAAATCCTGAAACTCCCTCCACTTCCTTTAATCTCTGTATGGTTTCCACACATATCTTTATGCCTTCCTTTGGCTGTTTTTCCTTGGGGACCCCGCTCATTCTTTTCACCACTTCATCAGGGACATCCATCCCGGGAACCCTGTTTTTCATATATTTGGCCATGCCTGCTGATTTAAGTGGTGTTACTCCTGCAAGAATGAATACCTTTTTATGGAGACCTCTTTCTCTTATCTGTTTCATATACTCTTCAAATTTTTCCACATTATAAATACACTGGGTCTGTATGAATTCGGCCCCTGCCGCCACCTTTTTTGCAAGTCTGGGAGCTCTTATTTCAAAAGGGTCCGCAAAAGGATTGGCAGCCGCTCCCACAAACATCCGAGGTGGCCGTTCTATAGGGTCTCCTCCCAGAAATTTCCCTTCATCTCTCATCATCCTTACTGTCTGAATAAGTTGCATGGAATCTATATCAAAGACATTTTGCCCCTTTGGATTATCCCCAAATTTCTGATGATCACCAGATAAGCACAGTATATTATGGATATCAAATGATGCTGCCCCCAGTATATCACTCTGAAGGGCTATTCGGTTCCTATCCCTTACCACCATCTGAAGCACGGGTTCAATCCCCATTAGTTTCAGATGAATGCATGACGCCAGGGAACAGAGCCTTGTAACAGATGTCTGATTATCAGTGATATTTATGGCATCCACATGATTTCTTATCTTTTCTGCCTTTTTTGTTATGACCTTTGGGTCGCTCCCTCTCGGAGGACCACATTCTGAGGTAACAGCCATATATCCTGAGCGTAAAATCTTTTCAAGTTTGCTGGGGGTATTGAGTTTCATTCTCTAACATCCTCCCTTATAACTTTTCTTGGTCCACCAGCTCTTTCTGTAGACCAGTCCTTTATTGGTAATATCTTCTCATAGTCATCAAGTCTGTTTAGCTCTTTCAGTCGATCAATTATTATCTGCCATCCACATGGAACATCTTTATCGATCTCACAGTGGCCTTTCGTGGAACCACCACAGGGGCCATTAAAAAGCCTCTTTGCACATCTTGATATGGGGCAGATACCGGCAGTCCAGGCAAGGATACATTTTCCACACCCCTGACATCTCTCTGTCCACACGCCCCGCTGCTCGGTTGCTCCCATAAAACATGTATCAACGC
>JALVMZ010000401.1 GCA_027032655.1 Desulfobacteraceae bacterium | reverse complement strand
TATACAGTAGTGACGGAGAGATAATTGGCAGGTTTTATGAAGAGAAGAGGATTGTTGTCCCCATTGAGGAATTGCCAGAGCACCTGATTCAGTGTTTTATTGCGGCAGAAGATTCAAGATTCTTTAAACACAGGGGGCTTGATCTCCTCAGCATCCTGAGGGCGTTTTATCAGAACATAAAGGCAGGGAAAATAGAGCAGGGGGGCAGCACAATTACACAACAGGTTGCCAGGTCTCTTCTCCTTCGCAGTAATGAGAGGACATTTAAAAGAAAGGTAAGGGAGGCATTGCTTGCTATCCAGATTGAAAAGAGATTCACAAAGAAGAGGATTTTAAATATATATCTGAATCAGATATATCTTGGTGAAGGGACATATGGAGTAGAGGCAGCAGCAAGGACATATTTTAATAAACCTGCAAAGGATTTGGACATTGCAGAATCCGCCATACTTGCAGGTCTTCCCCAGGCACCTTCCAGGTATAATCCATTGAAACACCTGAGCCGTGCAAAAGCAAGGCAGAGATATGTGCTGAGCAGGATGTTAAAGGAAGGTTTCATCACAAAAGAGCAGTATGAAGATGCCCTGAATACACCGATCCATATCCAGAGGGGCCTTAGAAACGAATTCCAGAAGGCCCCTTATTATACGGAATATGTAAGACAGTTTATTTTAAATAGATTTGGTAAGGAGATTCTATATAGGGGGGGATTGAAGATATATACAAATCTGGATTTAAGACTTCAAAAAATTGCGCGTGCTTCTCTGATTAAAGGATTAAAAGAACTGGATAAGAGGGAAGGATACAGGGGGCCTATTGACCACATTGAAACAGATAAATTTCATGAATTTATAGAGTCACAGGCAGAAGAGCTAACTAAAGACCCCCCTGATATTGGCAGAGTGGTGAAAGCACTGGTGGAAGCAGTTGATGATACAAAAAAAGAGGTGCATGTAAGAATAGGGCATGATAGGGCCTTGCTTCCCTTTTCATCCATGATGTGGGCAAGAAAACCGGATATAAAGGTTCCTTATTATATTCACAGTATTAAAAGACCCTCTGAAGTGCTTAACACAGGAGATGTTATACTTGTAAAAATAGAAGGAGAGTCGCAATCACCTTTTAAATGGAAGGTATGTTTGGAGCAGGAGCCTATTGTTCAGGGTGCCATCCTTGTAATTGAGCCTCAGACAGGGAAAGTAAAGGCGATGGTGGGGGGCAGGGATTTCAAGTTGAGTCAGTTCAATCGAGCGATTCAGGCTAGGAGACAGCCGGGTTCCGCATTTAAACCAATTATATATTGCGCTGCCCTTGATAAAGGACTTACACCAGCAACGGTTATATTTGATACTCCATTTGTATATAAAAGTGAAATTGATAGTTCAAAATGGAAACCCCGTAATTATAGTAACACATTCTATGGTCCAACAATACTCAGGACCGCCCTTGCAAAGTCCAGAAATATTATAACAGTTAAGATATTGAAGAGAATCGGCATAGATTATGTGATTAATTATGCAAGGCGACTCGGTATTCAATCCGAATTGAGTCAGGATCTATCCCTTGCACTTGGATCGTCCGGGCTGTCATTACTGGAACTTGTAAGGGCATATGCCTGCTTTGCAAATGGAGGAAGACTCATAAGTCCACAATTTATTGATAGAATAGTGGATAGAGAAGGCACAGTGATATGGGAGAGTAATCCTGAGCAGAAACAGGTGATCTCTCCTGAAACCGCTTTTGTTATGACAGATCTCCTTAGGGCAGTAATAACGGAAGGCACAGGATGGAGGGCAAAAAAACTTGGAAGGCCCTGTGCTGGAAAGACAGGCACGACAAATGAAATGAGAGATGCCTGGTTTATTGGATATACTCCTGAACTCCTTACAGGAGTCTGGGTTGGATATGACGACATGAGACCCATGGGAAGGGGTGAGACAGGTTCCAGGGCAGCAAGTCCCATATGGCTCTATTTCATGAAAGATGCACTGAAAGGTGTTCCCATAAGGGATTTTAAAGTGCCTGAAAAGGTTGTATTTGCAAAGATTGATTCAAAAACAGGTTTATTAGCAGGTCCATTTAGTGAGAAGGCGGTATTTCAGGCCTTTATTAAGGGAACCGAACCCAAAAGATATGCATCCCCTCCAGATACCCCAGAGTCAGAGGATTTCATGCAATTCGATATGGAAGTATCCCACCAGTAGTGAGATATATCATCTTGACTTTGATATTTTCGTTTTTATATTCTGGTATTTAAATTAATAAAGGGCTTTGCAAAATCTTTCTATATTTTATCCTCCTGAGGGCAGACTGAAAGATAGTTTCTTAGATTTTGCAAGGCTCTTAAAAGTTATCAAAGGAGGCTGATTCATGTTTTACAGAAAAGGATTGATGTGGTTTTCCTCTCTTGTGCTTTTGATTTTTATCACCGGCCTTTTATCTCCTTCCTTTGCTGAGGAAGGCAATAAAAAGAAGAATCTTCCCCCAAGGGCAATCTCTATAAGTCCCGAATACACGGGTGTTATAATCCCAAAGGGTGAAAGTGTTAGTGTGGATCTGATCGTTACAAATGGGGGGAGAAGGGATGAGGATATCAATCTTTCTGTGATAGAGATTCCAAAGGGCTGGGATGCATGGATAAAGACCTATAGTTACGCCGTATCAGGGGTTCATGTAAAAAGTGACAAGTCCAGGACCCTGACATTCAGGGCAGAGCCTGAAAAGAACATCCCTCCGGGTAAATATAAATTCAAGATTAAGGCCCAGAGTGCAGATGGAAAGCTCACAGATGTATGTTATCTTACAATAACCATCAAAAAGAAGGAAGAGGGAAAGCGATTCAAGAATGTCCAGATAACCACATCATATCCTGTCCTGAGAGGTCCAACAGATGCAAGTTTTGAATTCTCCCTTGAAGTGGAAAATAAGATGGATAAAGATACAATATTTAATTTGTCTGCCAAAGGCCCACCCAACTGGGAGATAAACTTCAAGCCAGCATATGAAGAGAAATATATCTCAAGCCTGAGAGTAAAATCCGACAGAAGTGAGACCATGGCAGTGGAGGTAAAACCCAATCCTCTGTCAAAACCAGGTAAATATCCCATAAAGATAAAGGTAAGTTCAGAGAAGGCATCCGCAGAGGCAGACCTGATGGTTATCCTCACCGGTATCTATAAGATGGATGTGGGAACCACAAGTGGTCTCCTCTCTCTGAATGCGCTTCAGGGGAAAGAGGCCAATATCTCCTTTTATGTAAAGAATAGTGGGTCCGCAACGCTCAGGAATATCAAATTCCTTTCTTTCAAACCGGAAAACTGGAAGGTTAAATTCACTCCGGAGAGGATTGAATCCATTCCGCCTGGAGAGATAAAGCAGGTGGAGGTATCAATTACTCCGGCAGAGCAGGCGCTTGTTGGGGATTATTCTGTGAGCATCTCAGTTGAAGGGGATAAGGTTAATAAAGACATGGAATTAAGGGTAACAGTGAAGGCATCAACCGCCTGGACATGGATTGGAATAGGGATAATTGTGTTTGTGCTTCTTGGACTGGTAAGTCTATTTATGAAACTGGGAAGGCGTTAATTATGGCTCAGAACAATAATATAATTGAAACAGAGGGGCTTACAAAACTCTATAATCATAAACCTGCGGTGGATAATATTACATTTCAGGTAAAAGAAGGGGAGATATTTGGATTCCTTGGTCCAAATGGTGCGGGTAAAAGCACCACACTTTTGATGCTGTTGGGCCTGAGTGTGCCCACCTCTGGAAAGGCCCGGGTCTGTGGGCTTGATCCTGTCCTGCAGGCAAGAGAGATAAAGAAAAGGGTGGGATATCTGCCAGAGAATGTGGGATTCTATAATGACCTGAATGCCATTGAGAGCCTCACATACATTGGTGAGCTGATTGGTATGGACAGGAGTGAACTGAGTGATAGGATTCAGAGTGTTCTTAAAGAGGTGGGACTCTGGGATGATGCTTATAAGCTTGTGGGTGCTTACTCACGCGGGATGAAGCAGAGACTTGGTCTTGCTGAGGTGCTGTTGAAGAATCCAGAGCTTATGTTC
>JALVMZ010000400.1 GCA_027032655.1 Desulfobacteraceae bacterium | reverse complement strand
TATGAAGAGTCCAAGGAGATGTCCTGTCTTGTGATGCCTAAAAACAGAGGCCAGTTTCATTCCGTTTTTTCTTGTAAGTGCAAGTGGGGCTGGATTATCCATCCTGATTGTTACATATATCTTTTTCCCTTTTGAACCCTCAATCAGTCCTTTAATAAGTCTATCTGCTATATCCCTGTCTCTATAATCAGGATGGACTGTGGTATAACCCCTTTCAAGATAGCCTGTAAGGTCAAGACCTGTCAGGGATTCAAGGGTATTTAAATACTCTCTTTTCTGGTATTTATGGACAGAGGTGCCTATCACTCTATCCCCATCCATTGCGTAACCAATAAGGTATGCATTTCTGAGATTCTCGTGTATGAATTTTTGACCCACATCCCCATAGCAGCGTATAAGTCCTTCAATCTGATCCATTATATCTTCAGGGACCTGCGAGGGTTTTTTAAAATAATATCTTATTCCCACTTTCATAGTTCCTGATAATGTGGCCCCACAACAACCATATTATTGGGTAATACCGTATGTATCTCTTCCATCTTACTTCCGAATAATACTTCTTTTACAGCACTGTGGCCATATGCTCCTACCACTACCAGTGCATCATGAGGAACCTCATAGAGGAGGTCACGAAATACGCCTTTTTCAAAAAAGAGCCATTCAATATCCCCTGATTCAATTAGATTAAAAAGATGATTCTCTCTCAAGATATCTTCATAATGAGATTTTGGTCTTCCTTCAGCATATGTGAATATCCTGAGGGGAAATCCTGTGCGTTCTTTTATTTTCAGTCCAACCCTGAATGACTTTAATGCATTGGTTGAACCACCAAAAAAAACCATGATATTCTTCCATTCCTTATATACAGGAGTGGGGATTATAATCGGGAATCTGGCATTGTTGATTATTGATCGCACTTTTGGTCCAATATATCCAAGACCTATTCTGGTTGAAAGATCACTTATGGATCTCGGACATGTCATGAAGTCAAAATCAACAGGAATATCAGGTAGAACTGATGCAGTGTAGTCCTTTGGCTCAAAGAAGCTTCCTTCAACTCCGGCATTGTTCATTAAATCAATCGCATGCTGATAGGCGGTCTCAGGTGACCTCAGAAATGATTTGTCCAGGTCAACCGTTACAACCTGCCTTGAAAAATACATCAAGAATTGATGAAATTTGGGGATAAATACACGAAGATGCAATCCCATTGATTTTGAAAAATATATGGATTGAAGAAATACCTCGCGTCCAAATGGGGTGTTCCTGAATACATGGAACAGTTCGTTTTTCATGATTAATACCTCCTGTTAGTCCGGCTCCTGTGCAAGGAGCTCCTTTCTATAATGATCCAGAAGAGTTGCCTTTGAAATAAGACCAAGGAATCTTCCTCCGTGAACCACGGGGAGACTCCATGAGCCTGTTCTATCAAATTTTTCCAGGACCTCAGTTAACTCATCATCTGGCGTTACAATCTCATAGTCCTGATTCATTATCTCTTCCACAACCACTGATTCATGAAGAGAGGTATTGAAAAGCAGAGGTTTTATATCGTCCAGATAGACCAGACCGAGAAATCTTTTACTTTCCGGATCTTCCACAGGATAATAATTCCTGTGTGATTTTTCAATGATAGGAATAAGCTCTTTTAATTTCATGTGCGGATGAATCACATGACAGTCCCTTTCAAGTAGTTCCATAACCTTCAATTCTGACAGGACCTTGGCATCTGTCCTTGGTCTATACAGCTCCCCCCTTTCAATGAGTTCCTGATGATAAATGGAGTAGGGATTGAAGATATGGCTTATGGTTGAAGAAAGCACAGATACCAGCACCACTGAAACCAGAACATCAAATCCCCCTGTTATTTCTATTATGAGAAATATGCCCGTCATGGGTGCCTGGAGCACACTGCTCAAAACCCCTGCCATTCCAAGCAATCCAAAATAACCCTCTGATGCCAGTGATACATGGGGGAGAAGGGTATGTAATGCCCTCTGGAAGAAGAGGCCTGTAAAGCTACCTATAACAAGGCATGGGGCAAAGATGCCGCCTGAGCCACCGGTGCCAATTGTGGAGGATGTTGCAAAAATCTTTGCAAGAATTGATAGGCCCGCAATAAATATACCTGGTGTATATTGCTCTTCTATTATGCTTCTTATGTATTCATAGCCCTCTCCCAGGACATCAGGAAACAGCAGTCCAATTAATCCCACTACAAGTCCACCGATAGATGCCCTGAGCCATGATGTCCTTATCCATTTCGTTGAATTCTTATTCACAGCCCTTAAGACTCTTATAAAGAGCACTGACGCAAATGCAGTTAATATTGCAAGTCCTATACATGCAATAAGGTCAAACCAATAGATATGAAAACCCCTGTGCTGAAATGGTATCTGATTTCCCTGAAGCACCCTGCTGACCTCGGTCCCCAATACTGATGCAATGGCGATGGGGACAAGATTAATGGAAGTCCATTCACCAAGTATTGCTTCTATTGCAAATATTATCCCTGTTGCAGGTGCATTAAATATGGCAGCTATTGCAGATGCCGCACCGGATGCAACTATTACAATCCTTTGCTGGTCCCTTAGCCAGAAATAACTGGCAATATTAGAGCCTATGGATGCTCCGCTAATTACCACAGGGGCCTCAGGCCCTGCTGATCCTCCACTTGCTATTGTGAGAAGACATGAGATAATCCTCGAGATACTTGACCGAAGACGGAGAAGTCCCCCTCTTTTTGTTATACTGTATATAACCTCTGGAACGCCATGTCCCCCCACATCTTTCATTACATATCTCAAGAAGAATATGGATAGACCAGCCCCCAATGCAGGGAAAAATATTGCATACCATATGGTTCGAAGTTCTTTTAGGTGAAGTGAGCCGTATTTGAGTCCCATATTGAGGGCAACTGATACAAGTCCACTGAATACGCCCACAATTGAAGATACAAGGATGAGCTGAAGTCTGGTATCAAGATGAGATAATTCATATCGGAGCTGTTTGAGTGGAGATATCATCAAATATCCTGCATCCCTTGTATTATCTCAGGCAAATTTATCTTCCATTTGTCTAATAAATTCCATCAGTTTTTCAGGCTCTTTGCAATTATGGAGAAACCTTATAAAATCCTCATTGCGAAGGCAATAACTGAGTTTTGATAGCAGCGTGAGATGATTTCTGGTATTCTGGCTCAATATTATAAACATCACAAATACCGGCTTACCATCAATGGAGTTGAACTCTATCATCTTCTTCAGAAAACATGTGGAGATCATCCCCTGATATGGAATATGTTCAACAGGATGCCTGGGATGCGGTATTGCAATTCCATTCCCCACACCCGTGGATGCCATTGCTTCTCTTTCAAGTATTTTCTCTATTAACATCTTGCGGTCTATTTCAGATGGAAGAGGTATTCTGTAAATCGCATTTGTTATAACATCTTTTATGTTTTCTCCCTCTACATCAAAGAAAACCCCCCCTCTTTTCATTGCCTTAATGAGGGTCGATTCTGTTGAATGAGAGGAAATAGAATCTTCCCCCATCTGAAGTCTCAGGGTTATGTTTCTTCTTTTTGCCCATTCTTTAAGTTCTTTTAAAGGGAACATGAGTCTGCCCTGTCTTTCAAAGGATGGGATCTTTCCCTGGAGTGCCAGTCGTCTAAGCATGGCCTCTGATATCCCTAATATCTTTGATGCAGTATTGAGGTTAAGTTCCATACACTCAAATCCAGAATTATAGTATTTATACAAAAATTAGAGCTCAGCAGGGCTGAGCGCTTAATTGGGTATCTAAAATATATAAAGATTGCTTATCCTTAGTGTCAAGGGAAAAGCCCTTAATGGATTATTTACTTGACCATCGCAGGTGTAATAAAATAGGTTTAAGTTCCTATTAAAAGGATGAATCGAGGGGGGAGAATTCATTAATGGGTGAAAAACCCGAAATCCAAAAGTTAACCGGATATTCATGTTTTGCCTGTGGCACAGAGAATCCCATAGGACTGGATATGAGGTTTTTCAGAGATGGTAACAGGATCTGCTCCGAAATAGTGCTTGGTAGAAATTATGAAGGATGGGAAAACATTG
>JALVMZ010000399.1 GCA_027032655.1 Desulfobacteraceae bacterium | reverse complement strand
TATCAATATAGCCCTTTGCCCTCTGTATTATCTCCTCTCCTATTCCACAGTCGCCTGCAATCTCATAAGCATAGCTGGTGCCAGTTGTGCCATATCTCAATGAGAAGGTGGGCCTTTTTGTCTTATCGTCAAATCCCATTGATGCGTTAACCGTATTTTTCTTCAATATGCCATATGACTTAATGCTGTTAAAATGCGTGGAAACTACTATAAGCCCCCCCTTTTCCATGAGTTTATCAAGTATCGCCATAGCAAGCGAAGCCCCTTCATCAGGGTCAGTGCCGAATCCTGGTTCGTCTATAATAATAAGACTCTCTTTAGTGGCATTATCTATCATATCTTTTAGATGCATCATATGGGCAGAAAATGTGCTCAGGCCAGCAGATAGGCTCTGCTCATCCCCTATCTCTGCCATAATATCCCTAAATATACATATAGAACTACCTTCCTCCACAGGCACAGGTATACCTGCCTGCGCCATCAGGGAAATAAGGCCAATTGTCTTCAATGTTACTGTCTTTCCGCCTCTATTCGGGCCTGATATTATCATAAGCCTCTTATCTCTCCCAAATACTATATCAAGAGGAACAGGTCCTTTGCCTTCATCATAGATTAGTGTAAGGATTGGATGTCTGGCCCCTTTTAACTTCACCATGTCATTATCATTAAAAACAGGGCTAACACCCTTAATCCTTTCCCCAAATAAAGCCCTTGCCCTTAATCCATCAAGAAGCGCTATAAGGGATTGGTGAGTCTTTATATGTTCGCCATGCTCATGGACATGTGAAGTCAACCTTTTAAGTATAGATATCTCCTCTTCTCTTTCCTGATGAGATAGTTTTGCAAGTTCATTATTCTCTTCAATCACCTCCATGGGTTCAAAAAAGCATCTTGCCCTTGTATGGGAATAATCATGTATTATCCCCTTAAATGACCCCTTATTGTCGGTTCTGATGGATATCACATATCTACCATCTCTAAGGGAGATTACGCCATCATTCGCCTTGTTACCCCCCTTAATCCTCAACAATATCTCTTCAAGTCTTTTTGAAATGGACCTCCTGAGTCTTATCTTATGCTCTCTTATTTTCCTTAGAGCAGGACTGGCATTATCATTTATTTTTGCATATGGATTTATAGCTTTCTTTATCTCACGAGAAACCTGGCCGCACGCCCTGATATTAGATACAATTCTATTCAACTTCGGGCAGATATCACGATTCTCTCTAAT
>JALVMZ010000398.1 GCA_027032655.1 Desulfobacteraceae bacterium | reverse complement strand
GGTTTTATATGAAGAAAATAATGAATCCCTAAGGACACCTATTATTCATGATGCACTCAAGGAACTTGCAAAGGCAGGAGTTATATCTGGAGAAGAGGCATTAAGGCTTGAGAAGTCATATAACTTCTTGAGGGAATTAATCAATGCCATGCGGATGTTAAGAGGTTCTGCAAGGGATTTATTCCTCCCTGATTTTAATTCAGATGAATTTTATCATCTTGCAAGAAGGATGGGATACAAGAGAAAAGGTCCATATAGCCCTTCTGAACAATTAAAACTGGATTTTGAATCTCACACTGCCTCGGTAAGGGCATTTCTTGAACATCACTTTGGCCATGATGCGCTGCCAGATATGAAATCTGCCACAATCTCAGATATTGTTCTATCAGATAGTATTCCAGAACATGTGTGGAAAATGATCTTAAAAAATTATAATTTTTCTAATACCCTCAGGGCATATAGAAACATAAAAAGTCTTGCTGGAGATGGGACAAGAAAGGAGACATTTGCAAGACTCATTATTCTTGCTTCTGAAATCCTATCCAGAACGCCTGACCCGGATATGGCTTTAAACAACTGGGAGAGATTTATCCGATCTATTCCGAGTGCAGAATTTCATTTTAGTAATCTCTTATCCCAGCCCATGAGACTTGAACTACTTTTAACAATTATGGCAAATAGTCAATTTCTCTCTGATGTGCTTATTCGAAATCCCGGGTTTTTTGATTGGATTATGATACCAGAAATCCTGCATGAAATCAGAGACACTGATGATATCAAAAAAGAACTAATGGAGATAACAAGAACATCACGAACACATGGAGAGTGGTTAAACAGACTCAGGAGATTGAAAAGGAGGGAGTTGTTGAGAGTTGGAACTCGAGATATATGCTTGAGGGTTCCAACAAATATTATTATGGAGGAGATATCCAATATTGCAGATGCTATCATCCAGGCGACACTGGAGAAGAATATCAGTAATCTCTTTAAGGATATTAGATCACTAAATAATAAAGGATTCTGCATAATGGCTCTGGGGAAACTTGGGGGCAGGGAGTTGAATTATAGCTCTGATATAGATTTAATTGCGATAAAATCCACTAGGGATTATGCTTCATCAAATAAATATAATTACTCCCTTGAGAAAAAATATACCACATTAATGGAAAACACATGTCTTGATCTTTCATCCCATACAGAAGAGGGTTATGTTTTCAGGGTTGATTTAAGATT
>JALVMZ010000397.1 GCA_027032655.1 Desulfobacteraceae bacterium | reverse complement strand
GAATGATTCCATAAGTGTTGCTGAAGACAGTACAGGAATAAAGGTGGACGAAACTTTAAGTGAGTTAGATGTGGAGTATGCAGGAAAGAACAGCTATATAATAGGAGTAACTGAGAAGGACGCTGCAATGCAATTTTTTACAAAAATAGTTAAACTATGCAATGATACAATAGTAAATGTCAAATACATTCCTTCTGAGCCTTCTGATCCCTATAATGCAGAGCAGTCAAATTTTATTGTAGTTGGGCAAACTAAAGATAGGATATTGGGAGTAAATGAAAGAGAAGTGGATACATGTTGGTACTATGTAGCGTTGTTGGATACTAACCTAAATATTATACGCGATACTACCTTAAGATATAGAGGTGGATACTGGAATTATTCCCCTGTTTATCATACCTCAGATATCATCATGCACGATAACAGAGCTATACTACTCTTAACAGACTTTACACTTGAGCATATCAGGGCAAAGGGGCTTATACTCGACACAGAGACTGGTAAGATCATAGGAGAGCTACCCATAGGAGCAGATATTGATGAGCCGTGGTACAGAACAGTAGTCAACAAAGGCTCTGTTGCAGGCAATGATTCTCTTTTTGTCGTTGTCTGGCTTGGTAATAGAAACAACAGAGGGTTTGATGTCTACGCACACGTGTACAAATGGGAAGACTTTGAAGGGATAGAGGAAACTCCAGACGTACAGAACACTGTTATCAAACTTACAGGCACTGACCTATTCCTAAACACAGATTCCTACACCATCTACGATATCCAGGGCAGGGTAGTGCTAAAAGGCAGTAAAAAAAGACTTTCATTAAAAGACTTCACTCAAGGAGTATACTTTTTAAAGTACGTACAAAACAACAAGGAGGTAGTAAAAAAGCTTGTAATTGTTAGATAAAATTTTAAAATATTTTACTTAAGTTTTAACCCTTGACAAAGGTAAAATTTTGCGTATAATAGAATTACAGGGAAAGATAAGGAGGTTGTTATATGGGAGGTAATTGTGGATTGTTATACAGTCTCTCTAAGTAAAGAGAGCAAGAAAAGTACTATACTATACTATACTATACTATACGTATACTTTCGTTTTCAATTAAAAAGTGTAAAGATTTATGTTTGAAAGTTCAGATTTCAGACCATCCTCCATAAGCCTCGTGCCATGCATACGACACGAGGGGATAATTTTATTTAAAAAAATGAAAGAAAAAGAAAAATATAACAATAAAAAAATAAGGAGGATATAATGAAACTAAGAAATATTGCCTATGTAATAATCATAGGTTTAGTAGGTGGATTTGCACTCATTGCCTCAACAGGAGGCACAAAAAGAGCAGTAAAGAAACGCGTCATTATTGAAAATACAGAGCACAAAAATACTTTCACCTTAAAGGAGAAACTTATGGTTAGTGGTGATTATGAAATCTGGATAGGTGAAGGCAGTGGACAGGTTAGTACACCAAACGGTGTACTTCACGTTATGGCAGAATGGCAGGGAACTGTATGGATGCTCCCTGCTGTCCAGGAGCCAAGACTTGATCCTTTAGCTACTGACTCTATTCACGGTGAATGGGAAGATACTGCACTTGATGCCCACGGCAAATTCTGGGGATATATTAGAGCAGATGGTGTTGACTCTATTGGCTTCTGGTGGACAGATAATATACACCCACAGGAACAGGGAACATGGGATGGTAAATTTAACTATCTTCCTAACAAGATGGCAGGCACATGGCACAGGACCACAGGCGGAGGTGATGGTTCCTTAAAAGGACACAGATAGCAAACTAATCTATATAGGGGACGTAAGTCCCCTATATTTTTTAAGGAGGAAGTATGTTTATTTTTATGTTATTTATGAGTGATGATATTACTATTACCAATTACAATCAAAGAGACTTCCTTTCTATGAGTAAGCCTCAACTCTATATCAATAAAAACGGAGAAGAAATACTTAACTATGCAACAAATGAGTATTTCAAAGCAGGTTTTATCTTTGATGCTAATACAATTCTCTTTACAGATAATGATACATTTCACTTTCAACCTGTACACGCTCCCTCTGATTTTGGTATATTCTTTTATTTTCCATGGATGGAGCTTGCGAATGGGTTTATATCTGATGAAAGTCTGATATACAGGGTTCAATACCTGATGCCAGCATATACTACTGGATACAACATGCAATATTTATACATTGACATCTTCAAAGAGGATAAAACACTCTTAAAAAGCATAAGATATGATTTTCTGGATGATGGAGATATGAGAAATTTTGCTGGAGCAAAGCTTATTACCAATAACAAATACTTTGCCCTTGTTGCAATGGATGAGAGGAGTATCTTTCTTCAATACTTTAACATGCAGGGTGATTCAATAACGAAATTCATAAAAGCAAACGTCAGGGACGATCGTGGTGACTTTGGGGCATGTATGCTTGAGGATGGGAAAGTTGTAGTTGTATATGGGCATCAGGGATATATGTACTGGATAGGCTTTGATACACTTGGAGATATTGTCCATTCGCCAGATACAATCCCTACAGGGAATAATGGCGCAGGAGGAGGGATAAAGATAGCAAGAACAGACAATGGTTTTGCTCTCTCATGGATTGAATCGCACACCCTTAAGATGAGATGGTTTAACAATAATTTTGAGCCTTTAACTGAGCCAATAACAATAAAGGAGGGGAACGTTGGTGGCAATTATTCCCTAACAGTTTTAAGCACCAAAGAAGCCTGCCTGCTCTGGAATGGCATTGTATCCTGGGATTTACATGTATCCCTGGTTGATAATAATAGAACAGTTATAAAGCCTGATATGTTCATAGCAGATACAGTTATGGGAGGTGCAACATGCTATAAAAATGATAAAACAGGCAAGTTTCATATATACTTTTCTAAGCCCTACGCACTCGCAGGCAGCATCTACTCTATTATAATGGATAAGCAGGGCTTCTATCCCAAGCCTTATCAAAGGGTGGGAGGGCTTAAAGGAATGCACCATGTAAATGAAAGGGTAAGTATGGACACAAGAGGAGATTTTGCTGTAATTTATACTGCCTCAATACTGGGACTGAACCCATTGTACTTAGAGCTTTTTGGAAAAGAAGGCAAGAGAAAGTTTGAGAGGATAACGGTGGACTCAAATATCATTTACAGTGATGTAAACCTTACAGATGACAGGGTTGTAGCAGGTTTTATAATGAATAACGAAACAGAAATCAAATTTAAGAGTTACGATTTAGAAGGAAAGCTTATGAATGAAACAACAGTGGAATCCAGGGACGGTATTAGAGTTAGAGGTTTAAGGTTTGCTTATTATAATGATACCATAGATATGTTTACAGAGATGGGAAACTTTGTTATACACAGAAAGGTCAGGGCAGGAACACATTATACAGTATCTCTTGACGATAGAACAGAGATAGTATTAGATCAAACACATTCAGGAGAGGTAAGTGTTGATTTTTTAGGCAATGATGAGTATCTGATATCAGTAATGGAAAAAATAAATTATCAATATTACTCTAATGTATATTACCTTAAGGACACATTTCTTGTAAAGAAAACAGTACCTGAAGAAGATGAGCACTCAAACTTTGTTGTAGCGAGAAAAAGAGGAGTAAAGATAATATCTCTTGTAGAGATGGATAACCTTAGCGAATATGACTATACCTTAATGGACACAAGTTTTAATGTAATAAAGGATACTACATTAGACTTAAAAGGAGGCTGGGATAAATACTCATCAGTCATGCACACCTCAGATATTATCATGCATAACAAGAGAGCTATACTTTTATTAACAGATTTTACACTTGAGCATATAAGGGCAAAGGGTCTTATACTCAATACAGAGACAGGCAAGATCATAGGAGAGCTTCCCATAGGAGCTGATATTGATGAGCCGTGGTACAGGACAGTAGTCAATAAAGGCTCAGTTGCAGGCAATGACAGTCTCTTTGTAGTTGTATGGCTTGATAACCGTAACAACAGAGGGTTTGATGTCTACGCACACGTGTACAAATGGGAGGACTTTGAAGGGATAGAAGAAACTCCCAATGTACAGAGAACTATTGTAAAACTTTCCCACTCAGACCTA
>JALVMZ010000396.1 GCA_027032655.1 Desulfobacteraceae bacterium | reverse complement strand
AACATCAAGGTAATGGTCCCCTTTTGCAGGACTCCGGAAGAGGGGAAAAAGGTTATTGATCTGATGGCCCAATTCGGCCTTGTCCAGGGAGAAGAAGGGCTTGAAATATATGTCATGTGTGAAATCCCAAGCAATGTAATATGTGCTGATCAATTTGCTGAGATATTTGATGGATTCTCAATTGGCTCCAATGATCTTACTCAGCTTACCCTGGGACTTGACAGAGATTCATCACTTGTGGCCCACATTTACGATGAGAGAAATGATGCAGTAAAAAGGATGATTTCCCAGGTAATAAGTGTGGCAAAGGAGAAAGGGAAAAAGATTGGAATATGTGGACAGGCTCCGAGTGATTTCCCTGATTTTGCAGAATTCCTGGTTGAATGTGGGATAGACTCCATAAGTTTAATTCCAGATACAGTTATTAAGACAAGGCTTGCAATAGCAAAAAAGGAAAAGGCGCTTGGAATATCACCGGAGGATTAAAATAAGACCATGAAGAAGATAAAGATACTGGGCACAGGTTCATATGTGCCCCCAAAGATTCTCACAAATTTTGACCTTCAGGACATGGGTCTTGATACAACAGATGAATGGATTTATCAGAGGACTGGTATAAAAGAAAGAAGAATGGCTGATCCTGATGTGGCAACCTCTGACCTTGCATATGAAGCCTCCCTTAAGGCAATTGATGCATCAGGTATCAAGATAAAAGACATTGATCTCATCATTGTTGCAACAGTAACACCTGATACATGCTGTCCTGCAGCAGCCAACTGGCTTCAGGCAAAACTGAATGCCCCCCAGGCAGTAACCTTTGATGTTACTGCTGCATGTTCTGGCTTTATATTTGCACTGAATGTTGCAACCCAGTATCTCCTGACCGGTTTTAGCAGGAATGCCCTGGTGGTTGCCTCAGAGGTAATGACAAGGACACTCAACTGGAAGGATCGTTCCACATGTATTCTGTGGGGAGATGGAGCAGGGGCTGCTGTGCTTACTACAGGGGGAGATGGCCATCAACTGCTTTCCACTCATATACATACAGATGGCGAAAATGGAAGAGACTTACTTCTCCCTGGAGGTGGTTCAAAGACAACTCCCATAAGCCATGAGAGTGTGGACAAGGGTCTCCATTATCTCAATATGATTGAGGCAAATGCAAGCTTCAGGGTGGCAGTAAGGCGCTTTATCGACTCAATTAAGGAATCTGCCGAATATAACGAAATTGATATCTCTCAGATTGACTGGTTCATACCACACCAGGCAAATTTCAGGATGTTCCAGTCAATATCCAGAACACTTAAAATACCAATGGAGAAGTTCTATCTGACCCTGGAAAAATACGGAAATATCTCTTCTGCATCCTGTGCAATAGCCCTTGATGAGGCAGTAAGAGATGGCAGTATTAAAGAGGGTCATATTATCTGTATGCCTGTTTTTGGAGGAGGCCTTACCTGGGGGAGTGCACTTATAAGATGGTAGGAGAAAGATGGACAGATTAAAACAACTTGGGGTGGGACATATTACCGGGGCAAAGGGTTTTAGCAATGAGTCTCCATCCATAATAATGGTCCACGGGGCGGGTGGAAGGACCCAGATATGGCAGAACCAGATCCCTGACATAGGGAAAAGTTACCATACAGTGGCAATTGATCTGCCAGGTCATGGAAATACTCCAGGGATAGGAAATCCATCCATTGAAGAGTATGCAAAATGGCTTATGAACATAATTGATGACGCATTTGAAGAAAAGGTCATACTGGTTGGACATTCAATGGGTGGTGCAATCATCCTAAATTCAGCTATTATTAACCCTGAAAAGATACAGGCACTGATATGTGTATCCACAGGACTTAGGCTCATGGTGGCCCCACAGTTCCTTGAAGGCCTTATGGCTGATCCAGTAACAACAGTAAATGCCATAATAAAGTATGCATACCATCCGGAAACTCCCCTATCTGTGATAGAAGAAGGGGCGAGATGGATGAAAGAGACCCCCAGGGATGTCCTTTACAATGACTTCAGGGCGTGTAATGAATTCGATCTTACCCATGAGACAGAAAAAATAGATATACCTGCTCTTATCTTATGTGGAGAGCACGACAAATTGACTCCACCAAAACTCTCAGATAAGATACACTCCTCCATAAAAAACAGCACCATCAAGATAATTCCTGGTGCCGGTCACATGCTAATGATTGAAAGGCCTGAAGAATTCAACACCACTGTTCTCGAATTTCTTGCCTCTATCTAAAGCTCATTTGTGCCGTATTTTGAAATACTTCCCCCTATAAGAGAGACCAAATCTTTCACAATAGCCTTTGTCTCGCGGGCCTGGGAGCTTAACTGCTCAGAGGCAGAGGCTGCTTCTTCTGCATTTGATGCAGTCCTTTGAATAACACTGTCCATCTCTGAAATTGCCTTATTAATCTGCTCAATACCCTGGGCCTGTTCAGATGAGGCAGATGATATCTCCTTAAGAAGCTCTGACACTTTGTTTATGCTTTTTGTTACATCTCCGAAAGCATTATTTGTGTCCTCCAGCAGTTCAGCACCATTTTCCACATCCTTCACTGTCTTCTCTATTATTGTGGCGGTGTTCTTTGCTGCATCGGCAGCTCTCATTGCTAAATTACGAACTTCGTCTGCCACAACAGCAAATCCTGCGCCTGCTTCTCCTGCCCTTGCAGCTTCAACCGCTGCATTAAGGGCAAGGAGGTTAGTCTGAAATGCAATTTCATCAATGGTCTTTATAATCTTTCCTGTCTCTTCACTTGCCCCTGATATGTCACTCATGGCAACTATTAGCTTGTCCATACTCTCATCTGCCTTATGAACCAGGTTGCTTACCTCATTCATTAGTTTCTCTGCATGGGATGCATTATCAGCATTTTGCTTTGTCATTGATGCCATCTCTTCAAGGGAAGATGAGGTCTCTTCCACTGAGGCTGCCTGTTCAGATGCACCCTCAGCAAGTATCTGGCTTGTAGATGACACCTGATCTGCTGCACCTGATACCTGATCAGCCCCTTCATCAAGCTTTGAAATATTTGTCTCAAGCACCCTGTTTATTGATCTAACTGCAAAGAAACTTACACCTGAAAGGAGCACAAAGAAGATAATAAATGCACCTGCTGCTAATATATTATTCAATCTATCAGCATCTTTTATCCTTTTTGACATTAATTTTAATACCTCATCTGAAATCTTCTGTATCTGAGATGAGCCCTTATCAAGTAGAGGCAGAACATTAATATTTTCTTGAAATAGATTAAATAGTTTATCCTCGGTTACTTTCATCTTCTTCATTATTTCCCTTGCTCGCGAAAAATTCTCTGAAAACTCATCTGACCCAATATTTTCAATTAATGTGGAGATATTTCCGGCCTTGAGTTCAAGTATCTTCTCTATTTTAATTCTTTTTTGCTTATATATTTTTATATCAGAGAATAGAAGTAGGTCCTGGAGATTCATCATCCGCTCGGTCTGGTAATGTTTAAAATCCATGAGCTCCTTTCGAAGAGATGATTTCGTTGAATCCAGTATTTCACCTTCCATAATGAGATTTGCCTCTTCTTGATCAATTGCATTAATAATCCCATAAAGGAGTTTATCAACTGTGGTTCTTGCCTTATTCAGATTCTCTTTAAAAGAGTCCATTTCTCTAATATTCCTTGAGATATTGTTAAAAATCTTCACATTCTTATCTTCAAGACCCTTCACTGTCCTCATCTTACTGAGAAGACCCTCATCATCTGTAAGTCCTGTGATCTTTTTTAAATAGGAGCGAATTCGTTTCTCATATCCCTCAATATCTGATAGGTAATCCTTATTATGGGTCTTGATAAATCTTTCCTGAAGAATCATCATATTAAGGAGACCCTTGGTAAGTGAGTTTACATTATCGCCCATAATCATATTTCTGGTCTTTTCACCATTAAGATACCAGTTTATGCCTGTTATAAATACCAGACTTATTATACCAACAATAGGAAGAACCAGAATCCGTTGTCTTATGGTAGAAAGCCGAAACCAGTTTGAGATAAACATGGGTTTCTCCTCCTTACTTAATATGGCGGGACATATAATTAAAATCCCCCGCCATAC
>JALVMZ010000395.1 GCA_027032655.1 Desulfobacteraceae bacterium | reverse complement strand
GATGTCTCCCCCTGTTAGGGTAAAGTAACAATGGGCGTGTGGGGTTTAATAGCTCCCTTCCCCAGTGAAAATTATATTAGCATTCTTCCATCAACCGATAATATTATAAACATTATCCCTCTGGCGTGCTTCAAAACCCGCTTCCTTTGCAAGGGCTATGATCTCCTCAGGGGGAAGTAAAAAACTGGTTCCTGCGGCACTGACCACATTTTCTTCTATCATGCTGGAGCCAAAGTCATCGGCGCCAAAGTGTAGAGCTACTTGAGCCACGTGTGGTCCCTGAGTTACCCAAGAAGCCTGGATATGGGGAACATTGTTCAGCACTATCCTGCTGATAGCTAGCATTCTCAAATAGGAATTAGTTCCCTCTTTCTCCACCTGAATGGTGTGTTCCCCCATCTGATATGTCCAGGGAATAAACGAGGTAAACCCTCCTGTCTGTTCCTGGAGTTCCCTGATGAGGAATAAATGTTCAAGCCTTTCCATAGCCGTTTCAATATGACCGAACATCATCGTTGCGGTTGTTTTTAGGCCCAGCATATGGGCGCTCTTCATCACAAGAAGCCATTGTTCTGTGTTTGCCTTTTTTGGCGAAACTTTCTCTCTCACCCTATCGCTTAATATCTCTGCTCCACCCCCTGGTATAGAAGACAATCCAGCGTCAACCAATTCTTCCAACACCTTTGGCACTGGCATATCCCACGATTTTGAAAAGAATATTATTTCAGGCGGTGAGTATCCATGGACATTAAGCCCCAATGATCTGATTATCCTTATTTTTTCTTTATGCCATTCCAGGTCCAAATCGGGATTAAGCCCACCTTGGAAAAGGATATGCGTGCCCCCCAATTCCTTGGTCTCTATAACCTTCTGTTCCAGGGTCACATTATCCATCACATAGGCCTCTTTGTGCCCCTTGTCTCTAAAAAATGCGCAAAATTTACACTGGGAAATACATATATTCGTGTAGTTGATATTCCTGTCTATGGCAAAGGTGACATGGGAATCTCCATTTAGCCTAGTTCTAATAAGGTGAGCCAGCTGCCCAAGGGCTAAAAGATCCGTGTCTTTATATAGGGCCATTGCCTCATCAAACCCAATTGGTTCATTATTTTTAATCTTACCTATTGCATAATCTGATAAACTCATGGGAATCTACAGTAGCTAAATAATTTTTTAATTGGGAAAATCTTTTAACCTAGGCCAACCTTTAGAGCTTGAACAAAGCATCAACAT
>JALVMZ010000394.1 GCA_027032655.1 Desulfobacteraceae bacterium | reverse complement strand
TCTGCAAAGGTTACAAATGAGGAGAATTATATTATCCAGAAATTTGTCCGCGCAGGGATAGGGACAAACAATGTTGATCACTGTGCCAGGCTCTGACACTCCTCCACAGTGGCAGGTCTTGCCGCAGCATTTGGATCGGGCGCCATGACTAACAGTGTCAGTGAGCTTGAAAATGCTGACTGTATATTTATCATAGGTTCAAATACCACATCATCTCATCCCTTGGTGGCAACCCGGATATATCGCGCCAGAAAAAATGGAGCAAATATAATAGTGGCAGACCCAAGAAGGATACATATCTCCAGGTTTGCGGACATATATGTCCAGCATAACTTGGGGACAGATGTTGCCCTTTTAAATGGGATTATGCATGAGATAATTGCCCAGGGCTGGCATGATATGGAATTCATTAAAAGCAGGACAGAGGGTTTTGAAGAGTTTAAAAAGACAATTGAGAACTATCCGCCAGAGAAGGTATCAGATATCACAGGCGTAAGGGTAGATGACATAAAAGAGATTGCAAGATTGTATGGAACTGCTGATAAAGGGTCCATTGTATATTGCATGGGAATCACACAGCATACCAACGGTGTGGATAATGTGAAATCCCTTGCAAACCTTGCCATGCTAACAGGAAATGTGGGCAGGGAATCCACAGGGGTTAATCCACTCCGCGGACAGAACAATGTTCAGGGTGCATGTGACATGGGAGCACTTCCCAATGTGTATCCAGGGTATCAGGCGGTTACCATGCTCGATATCCAGCAAAAATTTGAATCTGCATGGGATGCAAAACTCTCCAACAAGATTGGACTGACCATACCGGAGATGATCTCAGGTCTCCATGAAGGAACGGTAAAGGCCCTATATGTGGTGGGTGAAAACCCCATAATGAGTGATCCGGACTCAAGGCATGTGGAAGAGGCATTGAAAAAGGCAGAGCTTCTGGTGGTTCAGGATATCTTTATGAGTCCAACCGCAAAACTTGCGCATGTGGTTTTACCCGGGGCCTCCTATGCTGAGAAGGACGGAACCTTTACAAATACAGAGAGAAGGGTGTTGAGGGTAAGAAAGGCAATAGAGCCCATAGGTGATTCAAGGGCTGATTGGGAGATTATTCAGGACCTTTCCAATAGATTCGGATATGAGATGGAATACGACTCACCTGCTTCAATAATGGAAGAGATAAGAGAACTCACACCATCATACGCAGGGATAACATATGCAAGGCTGGAG
>JALVMZ010000393.1 GCA_027032655.1 Desulfobacteraceae bacterium | reverse complement strand
ATACTGTTATAAGAAATGGTTTACCATCTTTAATGCACTTCTCCCTTAAAGGGATGGATGTTCAAAAGACAGATATGCTATGTGGCGGGGATGTGGATGTATTTATTGAGCCTGTGCTACCAACCAATATTCATCATCTTCGCTTATATAAAAGAGTAACTGAGATTTTAAGAAAGGGTGGTGCAGGATGCATTGTCAAAGGGATAAATGAGGAATTATGGATGTCAAGGGATATACCACTTATGCTCATTGAAGATGATGGAAATGTATTGGGAACAATTGGTGAAGATGACGAACTGCATGTTGAGATAAAAAAGCTGGTTCAAGAATCACTGGAAAAAGGAAGCCCTGAGTTATATGAACTTGAAGATTCAAAGGGGAATCACATAAAACTTTTCTTCCAGCCCATTAAATCCGACCCCGTGCTCTATGTTTTTGGTGGCGGCCATGTATCAACTCAGATAGTGCCCCTTGCAAAAAAGGTTGGTTTTAAAGTGGTAGTAATTGATGACAGGGATGAATTTGCAACACCTGAGCGCTTCCCGGATGCCCACTCTGTTAAAAATCTACCATTTGAAAATATAATGGAAAATATAAAGGTGGATGAATCTTCATACATCGTAATTGTAACAAGGGGGCATGCCCATGACAGGGATGTCCTTGCTCAGGCACTTAAAACAAAGGCCCGATATATAGGTATGATAGGCAGTAAAAGGAAGAGAAAGATTATCTATCAGAGCCTCCTTGATGAGGGATTCACCCAGGACGACCTTAAAAGAGTCCATTCACCCATAGGTATTGATATAGGAGCAGAGACACCCGAAGAGATAGCAGTAAGTATTGTTGCAGAATTAATCCTGATCAGATCAGGCAAGAGAAAAGGAGAATAAAGACATGGAAGATCTTAATTTATGGCTTGGAAACAGATGGGCTGAAAGGTCTGTCCAGGCCCTTAAAAAGCATGGATTTGATGCACACTTCTTTACGAATAAAGAATCAGCCAGGGACTTCGTCCTTAACCTTATATCTGGATATAATAGCTTTGGCTTTGGTGGTTCACATACAGTGAGGAGCCTGGGCCTTGTTGAGAAATTAAAGAGCATGGGCAAGACCATATATGACCACTGGAAGGATGGCATTGATAAAGATGAAGACCTGGAGATAAGACTTAAACAGGGAAGATGCGACTGTTTCCTGAGCAGTGCCAATGCCATATCAATGACAGGTGAGATTATAAATGTGGATGGAATCGGAAACAGAGTAAATGCCATGACTTTTGGCCCCAAAAAGGTTGTTATCATTGCAGGAGTGAATAAGATAACACCGGATATTCAATCAGCAATTAACAGGGTGAAGAATATTGCCGGGCCTATGCGGGCAAAAAGCCTCAGCATGAATACGCCCTGTGCTGAAACAGGAATCTGCACTGACTGTAATTCTCCGCATAGGATATGCAGGGTAACAGTAATCCTTCACAGAAAACCCATGCTTACTGATATCTCAGTAATTCTTATTAATGAAAAACTTGGCTACTGAGGAGGATGGATGAGCAGGCACACACATAGATTCGTTGAGACCTATAACGGACTGGTGGGGTTTGGTCTTGACCGTGAAACAGATGGATACACACTCACCTACTATTTACAGAAGTTTTCAGACGACAGCCTCATGGAGGTTATGAGGCAGAGAATGTCTCCTGAAGATATGGAGGCCCTCTTTAACATGCTGGGTAATCTTCTAAAAAAATACTTAAGCGATGAGGAATATCACACCCTGTTCCTGAAAGAGTGATCCCATGAATCCTGCACTAACCCGGCGAGGAATCAATTTATATTGAGATATTCTTTTTACTGTGTAGAAAACTCTCTGTATATCTTCTGGTATGTATTATAGGCCTCTGAGCCAAAACATACGAATATCACTCTCTCTATTCCCTCATTCTCTTTCAGGAAATTTATTACCTCTCTCATGGCTATTCTGGTTGCTCTTTCCAGTGGGAATCCATATGCCCCCGTGCTGATGGAAGGAAAGGCAATGGTCTTGATGTCCAGTTTCACCGCCTCTTCCAAGCTTTTCCTATAACAACTTGCAAGTAATTCATCTTCTCTATTATTCCCTCCTCTCCATATGGGCCCCACAGTATGAATTACATACTTTGCAGGGAGACGATAACCTTTTGTTACCCTTGCTTCACCCGTTGGACATCCACCAATCTTTCTGCATTCCTCCAGCAGTTCGGGTCCTGCAGCCCTATGAATTGCGCCATCCACACCCCCACCACCAAGTAATGTGGTATTCGCTGCATTTACAATTGCATCCACCTCCTGCTCTGTTATATCTCCCTGTATAATTTCAATCCTTTCCATCACCATCATATCACCTCCCATAGTTTTTTATCCTATATAGTTGATTGCTTCGCTTCTGGCTCTTTTACCCTGTCTTTAAAGGCATCTGTTGACTGCCTATCCATTGTTACAACCATAAGAAGACCCGTTGCCAGGAGACCGGATATCCAGTTGATTGCCATATCCCTGAATTCATAAACCCTATCAGGTAAAAATAACTGAATAAATTCATCAAGGCTTCCTGCCATCAGTGTATATACAATAATAGTGGCATATATGATGGTATCATTCCTCCTGTCTTTCATTGCATGGTAAAGAAATATTACCATTATGCCGTATTCAATTGAATGGAAGACTTCTGCTGGATATCTGCAAAATAGCTTTATTAAAATATAATATGATAATAGCAGAATACCTGAATAAATATAAGATAAAACACCTCTTTTTCTCAAAATAAATACAAAGTAAAAAAGAAATATAAATATTCCAGCCGGAATAATGCCTCTAACCATCAAATTTAAAAAAACAGGATGACTCCTTTTCATAAAATCCCAGAAATGAGGAGATACAGGTAAAAATGCATAAATACATAGCGTATAAATTATTACCAGGACCCATCTCATTCTGGCAGTCCCTGTGCCAATCTCAGATAAAATTCTTTTATTGTTTTTTCAAACTCCATCCTGTTCATCCCTGATAACTCTTCTGCCTTATTCCACCACCCTATCTGATTTAAGTGATCAAAAGGAACTGTCTCTATCAAATACTCATCCTTCCAGGTGGCAGAGTTAATCGAGACCAGTCCATCATTTTTCCCCTCAAATCTCTGTATTATTCTGTAAGAAAACTTAAGGGGTGGAAATATCCTCTCATACGGCTCATACCCGGCAACGGTCCTGTAAATAACTCCATTGTTGCTTTCAAAATCTCTAAGTCTTTTATTCAATTCAGCACACGCCTTTGTGGTAAGATATCTAAATCCTCTGATATCAAGCCCCACCACTGCTGAAACCCAGATAAGTGCACCCAATCTTCGCAAACCCCAATCGGCATAGGAGCTTCCCCAGTGTGGAGTCCCTATAGTGGTAAGGGATGCAATATGTTTATGGAGCCTGAATCTATAAATCATTACTCTGGCATCAAGCCCGCCCATGCTGTGGCCTATTATATGGACCCTATCCCATCTCCTGAAATTGTCTGTAACACGAAAAATCACATCTCTTAGGTCCTGGGCCCTTTTTATAAGTGGACCGCCCCAGCTTACCCTTGAATGAAACACCTGAAACCCTTTTGATATCAGATAACTCCTTATGCCCCTGAAATAATGATTTCTATCGTCTTCTGAATTGTCTTTTACTCCAAATGGACGGATTATTCTATCAAAAGGGCATATACCATGAGCAAGTATTATGGGATATCCTGTCATGTTATCCATCCTTAAATGCCTATATTATATAATAAAACAGGTCATCTCCTATTGTGTTAATTATTAAGATAAATTTTATAGAGGCTACCCGGGTCTTTGTTTCTGCTCAGAAGCCTCCCATCCCGCCATTCGCTACAACAAAGACCCGGTGTAGCCTATCAGGTGGATGGTATCTTCCTTGAGCGGCTTTATTTTTTTCTGATACATGGATGTAAATCAGAAAAAAATCAGCAGTGAGCGAAGCCATGGATGGCGGAGCGAACGGAAGCGAAAGGACGATACCATCCACCTGATTTATTGGGCATGTTCCATAATAATTAAACTTAAACATAATAACAACAATTT
>JALVMZ010000392.1 GCA_027032655.1 Desulfobacteraceae bacterium | reverse complement strand
TGTCTCAGATTACCTGAGGCCTCAATCAGTCTCCTGTTTGGATGGTATTTTATATTTTTATAACTAAGTATTCCAATTATCATTCCGCCTTTTCCCGATCAATCTCACTTTCTGTCCTTATTATTCACAATCACTTATCCTCTCATGAACCTTCCTCAACCGCTGGCTCAAGACCCTGCATATATGAAGGGCAATCTGAGGATATTCCCTTACTATTTCTCTGAACTCATGCTTATGGAGAACCAGGACTCTGGTCTCTTTTGTGGTTACTATCGTTGCAGATCTTACCATTTCATCAAATAGTGCCATCTCGCCAAAATAATCTCCCTCTTTGATCCTATCAAGCTCAATATTACTGCCTTCATGCTCTTTGAACACTGATACCTCCCCAGACACAATCATATACATCGTATCTCCCTGCTCCCCTTCTCTTATAACTGTCTCTCCTTCAGGGTATATCTTTTCCTCTGTTACAGATGCAATGGCTGCAAGTTCACTTACATTTAAGCCTTCAAATATCTGTATCTTTCTCAGATGTATCACTTTATCCGGAATACTAATTACATTTTCCATTGATCTCTCCTTTTTACCCTGCTTTGTTAATTTAAAATGAACTTCTTCAGCAAGACCTCTTATATGAGGATTCTCTGTATTCCTTACTGTTTCAATCCTTTTTAAATCAACTCCTTCAAATCCATCTTTTTTTATAAGGTTAAGGGTAAGAACAAGGGTTACCCAATCTTTCTTTCCAAGCAGGTGGTTGATAATTATTGTTTCATCCGAATCAAACTTAGGTATCTCATAGAACTTTGAACCTGCAGAAAGGATATCTTCAGGTGATGTGCCTTCAATTAATGGCACAATTGCCCTTGAAAACCTCCTTCCCACCATATCTTCAAGTGCCTCAAGGGCATTGGATCTCCTTCTTGAATCAGATGAAAATATGCCTCTCCAGATTAATCTCATCCTGCCTGAACGATCATTAAGAGATAAAACACGAAGTAGTGTTTCAACTTTGATATCCTTTTTTTGATTGAGGTGAGCAATCAGCAAGTCCCTCTCAGTCGAAGGGGGAAATCTACCAATGGCAACAGCCTCAGATACATTGGTATATGCCTTTTCAAGACAACTATCCATAAATTGTTGAACATCAACATCGCTGACATTAAGGGATTCAAGCAGGTCAAATATGCCCTCTCTTACCTTTCTTCTTGGGATCGATAGTGACTCAATTAGGA
>JALVMZ010000391.1 GCA_027032655.1 Desulfobacteraceae bacterium | reverse complement strand
GCCATAGATATGTATAGATATAACAATCCGCCTCCAGGGCGGCGGATTTTCCTGGGGTTATCTGGCTGGTAGTAAAGACTACATCAACTATGAAAAGAGGGCAAGAACCTGTTGAGGAGCAAGGTTTGCCTGGGCAAGCATTGCAGTTCCTGCCTGGAGCAGTATCTGGTTCTTGGTAAATGTTGTCATCTCAGCAGCCATATCAACATCAGCAATTACTGACTCTGCTGCTTGGGTGTTCTCAATAACTGTTGCAAGATTGGCTGAAGCATAAGATAGTCTGTTCTGATAAGCACCCACAGATGCCCTTGCAGAACTTATATCATCAATGGCATCTTCGATTATGTCTATTGCCTTCTGGGCATTTGACCTTGAAGTCAATCTATAGGAGCCACCACTTCCTATCTCATTCACATTTTCATTGGTGCCACTTCCTATCTGATTTGCATTGCAATCAGTAATGCTAACAGTTAATCTATTATCACTATTATTCTCCACTCCTACCTGGAATACACCTGCAGAACCTGAAGCATTCACCGTGATATTGCTCAGTCCGGAGTCAACATCGGCATCAAAGTTCGCAGTGGTCTTAAAGCTGATGCCAAAGGTGCTGAAATTAACTGTCTGGGCACCATTTGAAAGTGTCAGTGCCTGGGATACGCCACCGGTTGCAAGGGTAACCAGTAGGTTACCTGAGGCATTGGTCCCCTTTGTAACAGTATATACACCTGCGTCAGTATCTGCTTCAGCGGTTAAATCATAGATATTATCCACATTGTCCCAGCTACCTGTCTTTGTAACACCAAAATCACCATTAATCAGATTCTGCCCTGAATATTTTGTGGAATCCACAATCCTGTCTATTTCAGCAACCAGCTTATCGGCTTCAGAAGCTATATAACCCCTCTCTGTTGATGTTACATTATCGGATGCGGCCTGAGTTGCAAGCTCCCTTAATCTCACCAGAATATTATGAATTTGATCCATTGCACCTTCTGCAATCTGAAGCATTGAGTTTGCCTGAGATGCATTCTGTGATGCAATCTTAAAACCTGCAATCTCACTTCTCAGCCCCCTGCTGATTGCAAGTCCTGCACTATCATCGGCTGCACGATTAATCCTGTAACCTGATGATAACCTTTCCAGTGATTTGGTAAGACCTGCATCGGCAATTGTCAATTGTCTGTGCGCATTTAATGCAGTAATGTTATTCTGTATTCTTAATCCCATACTCTATCC
>JALVMZ010000390.1 GCA_027032655.1 Desulfobacteraceae bacterium | reverse complement strand
TCCTTACAGAGATAGTCTACAGGGCCATGGCCCAGGTAATCCCTGACAGGGTGATTGCGGGCTCAGGAGGAACACCTGCCACCATGTATGTGCTCTATGGGAAGAGAAACAATGGAAAACCCTTTCATTCTGTCAGGATAAGGGGAGGGGGAATGGGTGCAAGTGCAAATGAAGATGGCAAATATGTGTATATTTTCCCTGCCAATGGTGCAAATACCCCTGTAGAGATATTTGAAAGTGATACTCCACTTCTTATTGAAAAAAGGGAGCTTTTGCCTGATTCAGGTGGTCCAGGACGAAGGAAAGGGGGGCTTGCAAGGAGGACCATAATGAGGATTCCTGATGATGAATATGCTCCATCAGGAGTGGTGAATCTGGGAATACAATCGGGCAGATTTATATATCCACCTGAGGGGCTATTTGGCGGGAAGCCGGGGGCAAAGGCCCGGTTTATTGTAAATGGAAAACCAGGTGACCCATATGGCCTTACACAGCTAAGACCTGGTGATGTGGTGATATTGGATACAGCGGGTGGTGGAGGATATGGAGACCCATTTGAAAGGGAGCCAGAGCTGGTGCTCAGGGATTACATTGAAGGCTATATAACCCTTGAAGGTGCAAGGGAAGACTACGGAGTTGTAATAGATACTGATAAAAAAACAGTGGATATTGAAGCTACAGAAGAGCTCAGAAAAAAATCTAAAAACATATGATTTCCTGTTTGACATTTCATGCCTTTCTTTTTATTTTACCTATTGCTCTTTAATTGTGATGGAGTATAATTGACTCTAATGGAAAGCACAAAAGAAAAGGTTGTCTCACTACCTGTAAATGGTGTTATTGATCTTCATACCTTTTCGACCAGGGAGATATTTTCCCTTATGGATGAATATATAAGGGAATGCGTCTCAAGGGGTATCTTTCAGATAAGAATCATCCATGGAAAAGGAAAAGGGCTCAAAAGGGCAATTGTGCATAAACTCCTTGAGATGAATCCTCATGTTGAGTCCTATGGCACTGATCCGGGATTCTCTGGCTGGGGGGCAACGGTTGCTTACCTCAGGGTGAAAGATGAACAGTAAAGATTGTCCCCATTGTGACGGCACAGGCATAATATTCTCTGAATGTCCTGAATGCCAGGGAAACGGGGATTATTCGGATCCCTGTCCTGAGTGTGGTGGGCATCCTGATGAGTATGGAAATGGAGAGACATGCCCCATGTGTGATGGATCAGGCTATATTATGGAGACATGCCCCACATGTGAAGGGGAGGGGGAGATAGAGATACCCTGTCCATATTGTCATTCCCAATCTAATGTGCCCCACCTGGATTATTAAAAAGATATTGTCCATCTATTCTTAATCTGATAAACATCTTCATAGATAAATCCTTGGATTTCTCAACAGAAAAAGGCAGGTTATGAATATTACATATATGGACTGTTTTTCTGGTATTAGCGGGGATATGCTCCTTGGCGCCCTTGTTGACGCAGGTATGCCGCTGGAAGAACTGAAGAGTTTTATTGATAAACTGGCAATTGAGCCACTGGATATTCAGGTGGAACAGGTAAAAAGGAATGGAGTTGCAGGAACAAAAGTTTCGGTATTAATGAAGCGGGTGCCTCAAAAGGAAAGAAATATTAAAGATATTTTTGAATTAATAGACCGCTCCAGTATCCCAGAAAGTATTAAGGAAAAAGGAAAGCAGGTATTTATGATACTTGCAACTGCAGAGGCCAGTGTCCATGCATGTAAACCCGAAGATGTCCATTTCCATGAAATAGGTGCCGTTGATTCCATTGTGGATATATTGGGCTCTGTGTTTGGGATTGAATCCCTTGGGCTTAGCAGGATCTTCTGCTCCCAACTCCCTGTGGGTGAAGGATTTGTGGATTCCCGTCATGGAATTATTCCTGTGCCTGCGCCAGCCACTGTTGAGATATTGAAAGGCATCCCGGTATATGGTTCAGGCATAAAAACCGAATTAATAACACCCACAGGTGCGGCACTAATAAAAGCACTTGTTGATGAATTCTGCACCATGCCGCCCATGATAGTGGAAAAGGTGGCATACGGGGCGGGCTCAAAGGAGATTCAGGAAAGACCAAATCTCTTGAGATTGTTCATAGGTAAAGAGACCTGCGATAGCAATCTGGAGACAGTTCTCATACTTGAAACCAATTTAGATGATGTCCAGCCTGAATGGATGGGCTATCTTATGGAAAGGCTATTTGATGAGGGCGCACTTGATGTTACATTTACACCTATTCAGATGAAAAAGGACCGTCCTGGGGTCATGCTTCAGGTAATATCAAGACCCCAGGATATGGAAACAATGATGGGTGAAATATTCAATGAGACCACCACCTTGGGGATAAGATTCACCTATTCTTTCAGAAGGATTTTGCCCAGAACCCGGGAAATTATTGATTCTCCATGGGGTAAGATTCAGGTTAAAAAGGTTACAAGACCCAATGGAAGCACATGGATCATACCTGAATTTGAGGTGTGTAAGGTTATAGCCAAAGAGCAGGGAATACCAATCAGGGATATTTATAGCTGGATACACACCTTAAATTCCAATAAGCTCAGGGGAGATTAATACCGTCTTGATGAACACTGCCAAATCTGTTATTTTCACATTTAAAAATGGCTCATTGAAGGATAAGTTTGCCACAGCCATTTCCACCTTTTTCGGGGCAGGACTTTTTCCATGGGCACCGGGAACAGTGGGTTCCGTTCTTGCAGTTATTTTCTGGAGAGGTCTTTATCAAACAGGAAAATGGGTCCCAGAGGTCTTCTTATTGATGATAATCATAGCAGGTATATGGGCCTCTGATATATATTGCAGCATAGTTAATAAAGATGACCCTCAGGAAGTGGTTATTGATGAGATAGGAGGCATGTTTTTATCCCTTTTTCTGATTCAACCGACTTTTTCTAATATGATTATGGGCTTTTTATTATTTCGCCTCTTTGATATCTTAAAGCCATTTCCCGTTCGAACAATTGAAAGAATCGGAAAGGGTGGTTTTGGAATTGTTGGAGATGATTTAATGGCAGGACTATATGCCAATATATCTCTCAGGGTTATACATTTTTTGAAATGAATTTTAACCAATGCATGGAGAGATAATAACCATAGGGAATGAACTCCTATCAGGCAGGACCATTGATCTAAATGCGTGGTATGCAGCAGGCAGGCTTACTGCATCAGGTCTCAGGGTGAACAGGATAACCACCGTAGGAGATGACCCTGAAAAGGCCTCTTCAGCCATAAAAGAGGCAATGTGTTGTTCGGAATTTATTATTATAACGGGTGGTCTGGGCTCAACAGAGGATGACATAACAAACGAGATTGTGGCAAATGTGCTTAAAAGACCCCTCTGCCTTCATAAAGAGATGTATGGGAGATTGAAGAGATTTGTTGATAAAAGGGGGATGGAGATGTCCCCATCCATCGAAAAGATGGCATGGATGCCTGAAGGATCAAAACTCCTGGATCCAAAGGGATATGCCTGCGGTTTTGCCCTGGAAGAGAACAATGTGCATCTATATTTCCTGCCAGGAGTGCCTGATCAGATGCGATACTTAATGGATAAGGTGGTTATTCCTGATCTGCTTTCAAGATATAAAACATTGCCTGTCCTGAGACAGAGGATACTAAAACTATATGGTCTATCAGAGCCCCAGGTGGCAGAAGCCTTAAAGGAGATAACGGGCAGAAGAAAAGAATTCATCTTTGGTTTTTATCCCCATTTTCCAGAGAACCATATAACCATAAGCCTGAGAGGCAAAGATGAGCCGTCCGTATTAGAAAAGCTTAACTCCATTGAGAAGGAAATAAAGGAGGCACTTGGTTCATATATATTTGGAACCGGCAATGACACAATGGAATCAGTGGTGGGGGAGTTACTTAAAAGGAAAAACATGACAATCTCGGTTGCGGAGTCCTGCACCGGGGGGCATATCAGCAATCTTATTACAAATGTCCCTGGAAGTTCGATTTATTTTTTAGGTGGAGTGGTAGTTTACAGCAATATGTCCAAGGAGAAAATCCTTGGTGTGAGCCCGGAGACCCTGAAATCCTATGGTGCTGTGAGTGACCAGACAGTTAAGGAGATGGCAGAA
>JALVMZ010000389.1 GCA_027032655.1 Desulfobacteraceae bacterium | reverse complement strand
GGTAATAAGCATCATAATATCCTGCTGATAGCACATAACTTCCAAGCATAATCCTTCTCTTTACCTCTGTTCCAAAGCCCTGGCTCCTTGTCTCCTCATACATGCTTATAATGTCTTTGGGTTCTGGATTTGCCCTTAATCCATACTTAACCCCATCATATCTTGCAAGATTACTGCTCGCCTCTGCTGTTGCGATAAGATAGTATGCGCTTATTGCATACTTTGTGTGAGGAAGATTGATCTCCACTATCTCAGCCCCCTCTTTTTCAAGGGAGGTAACAGCATTAAAGATTTTATCCTTTATACCTGGATCAATGCCCTCAACAAAGTATTCCTTAGGTATCCCCAGTCTGATTCCTTTAATCTCCCTGTTAATACTTTTTATAAAGTCAGGACAATCAACCGGTGCAGATGTGCTGTCCATGGGGTCATGTCCTGATATGGCACCAAGAAGCAGAGCACAATCTGAAACCGTTCTTCCAATGGCACCAATCTGGTCAAGGGATGATGCATAGGAGATAAGGCCGTATCTTGAAACCCTGCCATAAGTGGGTTTTATCCCTGTTACTCCGCAGAATGCGGAGGGAAGCCGAATAGACCCACCTGTGTCTGTTCCAAGTGCAACAGCACACTGTCCTGATGCAACTGCCGAAGCAGAACCACCGCTTGAACCCCCTGTTACATACTCAGGATTCAATGGATTTCTGGCAGGGCCATAAGCACTATTTTCATTGGATGAGCCCATCCCAAATTCATCCATGTTTGTCTTCCCTACCAGCACTGCTCCCTGTCTGAGTATTTTATCAACTGCTGTGGCATTATAGGTGGGAATAAAGTTGTAGAGTATCTTTGAGCCTGCAGTGGTCCTGATACCCTGTGTGCACAGGTTGTCTTTTACTGCCACAGGTATTCCAGCAAGGGGTGGAGCCTCTTTTCCCTTTTCCTTAAGTATCCTGTCCGCAATATCTGCCTGTTTCAGGGCCTCTTCTTCTGTAATTGTTATAAATGCGTTGAGTCTGTCCTGTTCACTGTGAATCCTGTTAAGAACAGAGCGGGTGATCTCCCTGGATGTGGTTTCTCCACTCCTTAGCATTTCCATTAATTCAATTGCACTCAGATCGCACAGTTCCATAAAACTTATCCTTCAATTATCTTTGGGACCCTGTAATATCTGCCATCCCTTTTTGGAGCATTTAAAAGCAGGTTGTCTGCATCTTCTTTGATAATTGGGATGTCTTCCCTC
>JALVMZ010000388.1 GCA_027032655.1 Desulfobacteraceae bacterium | reverse complement strand
ATTCCATTTCTCTTCTTCAAAATCAGGATGATTCCGAAGATGAGACTTCATCCTGTCTCTAAATCCATCCGTGTCCATATCTGTCCTGGCACATCCCAGAATAAATGAGCCCTTCTGAAAAATACCATGTGAATAAAGGCGGAACAGAGCAGGCACTATTTTCCTTCCCGTTAGGTCTCCGGAGGCACCGAAAATAATAATTCCACATGGCTCAGGCATATTCTCAATGATGCACGATGGAGTATCTATTTTCCCTGAAATAGCTTTTTCTTTCATAACTCCTGTTGTGTGTAATTATTATTTTACCCTGACTTTGTGTCCTCCAAATTCCTTCCTGAGTGCTGAAATAAGGCGATTGGAAAACCTGTTTTCTTTCCTTGAGTTAAATCTTTCATAAAGTGATAGGCTTATTGTAGGTAAAGGGACAGCCATATCAACTGCCTCTTTCACTATCCATCTTCCTTCACCTGAGTCCTCCACATATCCCTGGATTGTTGATAAATCAGGATCACTTTTAAATATTATCTCAATCAGTTCAAGAAGCCATGATCTAATAATACTGCCCCTGTTCCATAATCTTGCAAGTTCATGGAAGTTTATATCCCTCCCATAGTCTGACGAATTTATAAGTTCAAAACCCTCACCATATGCCTGCATAATGGCATATTCAATTCCATTGTGGATCATCTTAACAAAGTGCCCTGCACCGGTCTTGCCACAGTAGAGATATCCTCCATCAGCGGAAAGTGAGCGAAATATAGGTTCAAGATGATAAAATATCTTCTTTTCTCCCCCAATCATAAGGCAGAACCCTTCCCTGAGTCCCCATATGCCCCCGCTAACACCCACATCCACATAGTGTATTCCGAGTGTTTTGAGAACATTACTTCTTCTTATATCATCCTTATAATAACTGTTACCCCCATCTATTATGATATCACCTTTGTCCATTAAGCCAGATATCAGATTAATATGCTCATCAATTACCTCTCCTGCAGGTAACATAAGCCATACTATCCTTGGTTTTGCAAGGTATGAAATCAGTTCTTCAATGGAATATGCGCCTTTCAATCCCATCTTTTCCAGCTCCTTGATCCTGTCAGATGTCCTGTTATAAACACACACTGAGTGGCCTCTATCAAAGAGTCTCAAAGCGATTCCCTTTCCCATTCTACCGAGTCCAATTATTCCAATCTGCATTGCTCCTCCATTAAAGTGCCGATAATATTACGATATTATACAATTAT
>JALVMZ010000387.1:961-1249 GCA_027032655.1 Desulfobacteraceae bacterium | reverse complement strand
TATTATCTCCCAGGACTCCTGATATCTTTGAAAGCACACCTGGTTTGTCAATGGCAGAAAATCTGAAATAATATGGAGAGCTCAGATAATCCATGGATTCCACAACAAAATCCTCTTTCCTGTTCTCAGAATAACCAAGCGGTGGTATGGAATAAGTTGCTCCATGGCTTATATGTCTGGCGAGGCTCATTATATCAGATACCACTGCACTTCCAGTTGGATTCCTTCCAGCACCAAGTCCATAAAACAGGTTAGGCCCCACAAAATCTCCCTCAATGAATACCGCAT
>JALVMZ010000387.1:0-951 GCA_027032655.1 Desulfobacteraceae bacterium | reverse complement strand
ATACCGCATTAAACACATCTGAAACATTTGCAAGTATATGACCTTTGGGCACCATTGCTGGATGAACCCTTGCCTGGACCCGATTATCATAAAAAGTTGATATGGCAAGCAGCTTTATTGAATAACCAAACTCATCTGCAAATCTCAGATCATCCGGACTTAACTTATCTATGCCTTCCCTATAAACCTCATCAAATGGATAAGGGGAACCAAGCACAATAGATACCATAATGGTTATCTTATGGGCAGCATCCGTGCCATTAACATCCAGATCTGGAGGATCCTCTGCATACCCCATTCTTATTGCTGATTTCACAGCATCTTCATATGTAAGTCCTTCATTTGCCATTCGTGTGAGAATAAAGTTTGATGTTCCATTGAGGATACCAGTGATTCTTTTTATTTTATTAGCACAGAGGCCCTCTCTCAATGCCCTTATAACAGGTATTCCTCCACCAACACTTGCCTCAAATGCTACTCCTACATGCTTTCTGGTGGCCAGCTCATATATCTCTTTCCCTTGCTCAGCCAGGAGGGCCTTATTTGCAGTTACCACATGCTTTCCATTTTCAATAGCAGCAAGCAGATACCTCTTTGCATCCTTAAGACCTCCTATCAGCTCAACCACAATATCAATCTCAGGGTCCTCCAGAATATCTTCTGCTCTTTGAGTAAGTAACCCATCAGGAACCATCACATCCCTTTCTCGATTAATGTCAATATCAGCAATACTTTTCAGCACCAGATTTACACCCAGCCTTCTTTTTATTATCTCCTGATTCCTTAATAATATATCCACAGTGCCAGAGCCTACTGTTCCAAAACCAATAATTCCCACATTGATATCTCGTGCCACCTTAATACTCCTTATTCTATTTCTTTCTGATAAGTAAAAGGCAGACTGATCTATAGAATGCTCTTGATTCCTTTAATAGCCTGTCTTATGCGATG
>JALVMZ010000386.1 GCA_027032655.1 Desulfobacteraceae bacterium | reverse complement strand
GGAAGGAAAAGAGAAGTTGATATATCACTGTATTGCATGTAACCAGGGCTGTTTTGACCATATATTCAGATTCAGGCCAGCCACATGCACGGTGAATCCCAGGGCAGGAAAAGAAGCCGAGATAAAGATTCTTCCTGCAAAAAGTAAAAAGAGAATACTTGTAATAGGTGGGGGACTTGCTGGAATGAAGTGTGCCTGCACATCTGCCGAGAGGGGACATGATGTGATACTGGTTGAGAAGGGAGAAAAACTGGGAGGCCAGTTTGTTTTGAACAAAAACATACCAGGGAGGGCGGAACTTGTAAGTGCAGTTAATGACCTTGAAAATAACCTGAGGGCCTCAGGTGTAAGAATAATAATGGGCAAAGAGGCGGATGAGAACTTTGTAAAGGAGATATCCCCGGATGTTGTGATTATTGCAACAGGTGCAAAACCCTCAATGCCTCCTATACCGGGAGTAGATGGGGAAAATGTCTTCCATGCATGGGATGTGCTGGAAGGGAAGGTTAAACTGGGCGAGAAGGTGGCTATTGTCGGGGGCAATGCAGTGGGTGTTGAAACCGCTCTTTATGTGGCAAACCAGGGCACAATATCACCTGATGTGCTTCACTTCATTATTTCAAATCGTGCAGAGTCATGGGAGACCATTCAGGAGCTTGTAAACAGGGGGAATAAGGATGTAACAGTAATTGAGATGAGAGGCAGGATTGGGACAGATATAGGGGCATCCACCAGATGGACTGTGCTATCAGAGATAAGAAGGCTTGGGGTGAATGTGATAACATCTGCAAGGGCGCTGGAGATAAGAGAAAATGGTGTCTTGGTGGAAAAGGATGGTAAAGAAGAATTGATTGTGGCAGATTCGGTTATAATAGCCACAGGTTCTGTATCTGTTAATGAGATTCAAAACAGCTTAATTGACACTGTTAAAGATATCCGTGTGATAGGGGATGCAAAAGAGCCTCGAAATGCCCTTGATGCCATTAAGGAGGGGTTTTTCACTGGCCTTGAGATTTAGTCACATTTATAATTTTTGGATATTATCCAGAATAATTGATAGGAAATATACGAACTTATGGAAATTATGATCATTAAGATCGAACATAATTATAATGGAATATATGGAAAAGATCAGGCGGATGGTATCGTCCTTTCGCTTCCGTTCGCTCCGCCATCCATGGCTCCGCTCACTGCTGATTTTTTTCTGATTTACATCCATGTATCAGAAAAAAATAAAGCCGCTCAAGGA
>JALVMZ010000385.1 GCA_027032655.1 Desulfobacteraceae bacterium | reverse complement strand
GTGGTGGAGGGATACACTGACATGATATCCATATATGCAAATGGCTTTAAGCAAGTTGTGGCCACCCTCGGGACATCTATGACGCAGGAGCATATTAGACTATTGAAGGGTTATGCAAAGGATGTGGTTGTGGTCTTTGATTCAGATGAAGCAGGAATAAAGGCGACCATCAGGAGTATCGGGCTGTTTCTGAATCAGGGGATTGAGGCAAGGGTTATGATATTGCCAGAAGGTCAGGATCCTGACATGTTTGTAAGGAAACACGGCATCCATGCATTTAATGCTTTAATCTCATCAGCGATGCCCATGTTTGATTTTTATCTTGAACATATCGCAAGGGTGGAGCATAAGACCATGGACAGTAAGATAGCTGTGCTCCAGGAGTTTATTCCCGTGCTTTTACAGGTGGAAAATGAAGCCATGCTTTATTATCTGGTAAATGGGTTTTGTGAAAGGATTGATCTGCCTGAGAAGACAGTGATGAAGGAGGTGGAAAAGTTCAGAAGAACCAGTAATTATGTTAATTCAAGAGAAAGGGGTTTGGAGGAGAGACTAAAGGGTCTGGAAATAGATGATATAGCGGGTTTCCATCTCATCAATCTTTTTATTAATCATCCAGATACCATTGATAGGATGGGGGATAATGACTTTGGATTGTTGATTAAATATCCCACTGCAGTAAGAGTGGTGGAGAGGTTATGTGATTATTATAAAAGAGAGGGTAAAATAGACATAGGTCAGGTCATGGAGGAACTTGACACAGCATCTGAAAAGGAGTATTTGAGAGAGGTTTCTATGGCTCCATCCTTTTATTCAGATGATGAGATTGAAATTGCCATAAATGATTTTAAAAGGAGAATAAGGCAGAAAGAGATATCCAGACTCCTTTCCACGGCAAAGGAAAAGGGCGACTTGGATACACTTAACAGATTACTAAGGGAGAAATCCAGGATTTTAAAAAGGGATTATGTTTAAATATCAGGAAATAACACCTAGAGATGGTGATAATATATATAACGGGCGTGCTGAGGGATTATTATGAGGACCTCAGGATGACAAAAGAGATTTAATAATTAATGTAATAGAAATATCAGATAATTGTCAGGATGGAGGTATGAAATATGGCAGATAATCATCTTGATTTAGATAATATCAAGAGACTCATAGACCTTGGAAAGAGTAAGGGATATATCACTTATGAAGAATTGAATGACGACCTCCCTGAGGATGTTATATCTTCTGAAGACATTGATGATTTAATGATGATGTTTGAAGAGCTGGATATCCAGGTGGTTGATGAAGCTACCAAAGAGAAGATAGAGAGGGCAAAGCGTTCTAAGGAGGCAATACACGAAGATCTTGATGTTCAACTTCCATATGATGATTTAAGTGATACTGGCACCAAGGTATCTGATCCGGTTAAGATGTATCTGAGAGAGATGGGATCAATATCCCTCCTTACAAGAGAGGGAGAGATTGAGATAGCAAAGAGGATAGAGGAAGGGGAGAAGAATGCCTTAAGTGGTCTTCTTAAATGTTGTGTTGGGATTGAGTATATCATTGAACTTGGTGAAAAGCTGAAGAATGAGGAGTTAAAAATAAAGGATGTCATAAATGACCTGGAAGATGAAGAGAACCATTCAAATATTAGTGAGAGAAGAGAGTTCATAATAAACACAATAGATGAGATTAATAAATATTATAGAGAATTCATATCACTAAAAAAAGAGTTGAATAAAAAAGGGATATCCTCAAAGAAGAAGAAAGAGATAAATAAGAAAATAGAAAGTTGTTATGAAAAGATTGTGGGACTTGTGGATTCATTTAAACTGGAAAAGAGGCAGATCGATCGGATGGTGGAGAAACTCAGGGATATGGTGAGAGAACTGGAGTCTGCCGAAAAAGAGCTGGCTGATTGTATGATTAAGGCAGGAGGAAAGCCCATTACATATATAAAGAGATGTATCAGTCAGATACCCAAGAATGCAAAAGACAATCAGACTGTGACCAGTTTAAAGATGAAGAAATCAGAACTCCTTGAATTGAAAAAGAGGATAGATACAGCACAGAAGAGCATCAGGAGTATAAGAGCCCTGACACATATGAGGCCAAGTGAACTCAAGAAGACACTTGCAAAGGTGGAACAGAATATAGAAAAATCCAAAAAGTCAAAAAAGGAATTGATTGAGGCAAATCTAAGACTTGTAGTCAGTATCGCCAAAAAATATACAAACAGGGGGCTTCAGTTCCTTGATTTGATTCAGGAAGGGAACATCGGACTCATGAAGGCAGTGGATAAGTTTGAGTATCAAAGAGGATACAAATTCAGCACCTATGCAACATGGTGGATAAGGCAGGCAATAACCAGGGCAATAGCTGATCAGGCAAGGACTATAAGGATTCCTGTGCACATGATTGAGACCATTAATAAGCTGATCAGGACATCCCGTTATCTTGTGCAGGAGCATGGCAGGGAACCCACACCTGAAGAGATAGCAGAAAAGATGGAATATCCTCTGGAAAAGGTCAGAAAGGTCCTGAAGATTGCAAAAGAGCCCATTTCCCTTGAGACACCCATTGGAGAAGAAGAGGACAGCCATCTCGGCGATTTTATTGAAGATAAGTCTATCATGTCTCCTTCTGATGCAGTTACAAACTATGACCTGGGAGAACAGACAAGAAAGGTGCTTGCCACTCTCACCCCAAGAGAAGAAAAGGTGTTGAGAATGCGATTTGGCATTGGAGAGAAATCAGACCATACCCTTGAAGAGGTTGGAAGGGACTTCAATGTTACACGGGAGAGGATAAGACAGATAGAGGCAAAGGCACTGCGAAAGTTGAGACATCCGAGTAGAGCAAGGAAACTGAAGAGTTTTCAGGATTATTAATTAACAATTAGAGGGTTATCTGTGTGAATTTTTCTTGACAAGATTCCAATTTAAAGACATTCTAATATAAGTTATGATCGTTTAACAATAGGGCCCATAGCTCAGATGGAAGAGCCACCGGCTCATAACCGGTAGGTCCCTGGTTCGAGGCCAGGTGGGCCCATCATTTTTTTATTCAGGAAAATTGAGGTAGGTGAAGATTGAGTTAAAAAGGAAAAAACGACACTTTATTTAAAAAAGGACGCACCAATGTGGGTGCGTCCTTTTTTATTGTTGCAGGGGAAAAGACGGGTATGATTCTCAAAGATCTGATGAGATTACTTGATGAAGTTGCCCCATTTACCATGAAAGAGGAGTGGGACAATCCCGGACTTCAGGTAGGTGACCCATCAATGGAAATAACCAGGGTCCTGGTCAGCCTTGATCCCACCAAGGAGGCCATAAGCAGGGCCATAGAATTGGGTGCAGAACTCCTACTTACACACCATCCATTAATCTTCAGGTCAATTAATACAATAAATAGGAGGGAATATCCAGGAGATATAATTTACTATGCTATAAAGAGTAATATATCCGTTGTTTCCATGCATACCAATCTTGATATTAGTATTCATGGAATAAATAGTCTCCTGGCACAGGAATTTAATCTCAAGGATGTTGAGCCCCTAAGCAAAAAAGAGAACTGCATACAGGAAGGAGCTGGAATAGGTGTATTAGGTGAACTGGATCCTGCTCAAACGCTTGATGAATTCCTTAAAAGAACAAAGAGTATTCTGAGAAATGATTATTTAAGGGTGGTGGGCGATGGGAGTTTGGTAATCCGTAAGGTTGCCATTGTGGGGGGCTCGGGAGGAGAGTTTATTTCTCTTTCCAGGCAAAGAGGGGCGGATCTTCTTCTTACAGGTGATCTCGGGCATCATCACGGACTTGAAGCAAAAAGAATCGGTTTAGCATTGATTGACGGTGGACACTTTTTTACTGAATCGACCTCTATGAAATTGTTTTCCAGAAAACTTAAAGATCTTTTCAATGATAATAATATCCATATTGAGGTGTTATACTTTGAGGATGAGAGTTCACCATATGGATTTTATTGATTTAATGTCATGAAAATAATTATTCAAGGAGGCCAAAATTGAAGCAGAGGATTAAAGGACTCATCAGGTTGCAAAGCTATGATAATCGTATAAAAGAGGCGATGGAAAAGAGAAATATGATTCCCGGTAAAATCCAGAAGATTGATGAGGAGCTAAAAGAGAGGGAACTGG
>JALVMZ010000384.1 GCA_027032655.1 Desulfobacteraceae bacterium | reverse complement strand
AGGAGCTCTCCTGCCACCTTTTTAATCACATCCAGCAAAGGTAGTTCCCCTTTAAGTGCAGATCTCATTAGGAGATCCACTATCAAAAGCCTGTTTATCTCATTTGTGCCCTCCCATATCCTGTTTATCCTGGAGTCTCTGTATGTGGTCTCAATGGGATTACCCTGAATATAGCCGTAACCACCCATAATCTGAAGCGCCTCATCTGAGACATAATCCAGGACTTCTGTGCCAAAGACCTTGTTTATGGAGCACTCCAGGGCATATCTCCTGAGTGCCTCACCTGTCTTCTTACCTGCCTCCTTGCTTGTGGGGTCTATTCCCTCAAGTGCCAGGTCAAGCAAACGAGCGGTCCTGTAAACCATGCTCTCCACCACATAAGTCTTAATTACCATCTCTGCAATCTTGTGTTTTATAAGTCCGAATTCGCATATGGGCTTTCCAAACTGAATCCTGCCTTTGGCATACTTTACCGCCTCTCCTATTAGCAATTTTGAACCACCCACTGTTGCTGCGCCCAGCTTATATCTTCCCACATTCAATGTGTTAAGAGCAACCACATGACCCTTTCCCACTTCACCCAGGACATTCTCTACAGGGACCTTAACATTCTGGAATATAACGGGTCTGGTGGAGCTTCCATGAACACCCATCTTTTTCTCCTCTTCATCCACTGAGACCCCTTCCCATTTTCTCTCCACAATAAAGCTTGTAAATTGTTTCCCATCCACCTGGGCATAGGTGATAAAAAGATCAGCAAACCCTGCATTGGATATGAACTGTTTCTGGCCATTAAGTATATAATATTTTCCATCATCGGATAGGACCGCTGTGGTCTCTGCACCCAGTGCATCAGAGCCATGTCCAGGTTCAGTAAGTGCATACGCACCTATCATCTCGGCACTTGCAAGTTTTGGCAGATACTTCTTCTTCTGCTCAGGAGAGCCAAAAAGCACTAAAGGAAGACTCCCTATCCCCGTCTGAACACCATATGCAATGGAAAACCCTGAAATACCCCTGCTGATTCTCTCTGTTATCAAGCTGGAACTTACCTTATCAAGCTCTGAGCCGCCATATATCTCTGGCATATCAGCTCCCAGAAATCCCAGCTCACCGGCCTTTCTCAGCAGGGTCTTAACCAGTTCAGGGTTTAACTGCTCCAGTTCTTCTCTTTTTGGTTCCAGCTCTTTCAATCCAAATTCTTCTGCTGATTGTGCTATTAACTGATGTTCTTTATCAAAGTCTTCAGGTGTAAACACCTCATCTGGAAGTGCATCTGTGATTAGAAATTCTCCTCCTTTAAAAAGTTTCTCCTTTGCCATGTCTCTCTCCTTATTTTATTTTTATTATTTTTCCCTTTCAATTATTGCAGCTGCTCCCATACCAAAACCCACACACATGGAGACAAGCCCCCATCGAAGATCCCTCATCTCCATCTCATAGAGCAACTGGGTGGTAAGCTTTGCCCCCGTGCATCCCAGGGGATGACCAAGGGCAATGGCACCACCATTAACATTGGTAATATCCTCATTAAGCCCCAGCTTTCTGATACAGTAAATGGCCTGTGCAGCAAATGCCTCATTTAACTCTATTAACTCTATGTCCTCGAGCTTCATACCAGAAAGCTTGAGCACCTTAGGGATTGCAACGGCCGGTCCAACACCCATATACTCAGGCTCACATCCCTCCACTGTATAGTATCTGAAAACTCCCATGGGTTTGAGTTTCAGCTCCTCTGCCTTTTCCCTTGACATGAGGAGAACCGCTGCTGCCCCATCACTTGTCTGGGATGAATTGCCAGCGGTTACTGTTCCATTAACCTTAAACGCTGGTTTAAGATGGGCTATACCCTCTTTTGTTGTTCCGAATCTCACACCTTCATCTGTGTCAAAAATAAATTCCTCAAACTCAAAACCACCATCAGGTAGCTGTTTTTGTTTCCTCACCTTTAATGGGACGATCTGACTCTCAAATTTGCCTGCCTTGATGGCAGCTTCTGCCCTCTGCTGGGATCTGGCCCCGAATTCATCCTGCTCTTCTCTGCTTATATTGAAACGCTCTGCAACATTCTCAGCAGTAAGTCCCATTCCAGTGAATGCCCCTGGCCTCATGTCCACAAGGGCGGGATTTGGATACATCATATTCCCTCCCATTGGTATCCTGCTCATACTCTCAACACCACCTGCCACCACCACATCAGCAAAACCGCACATGATCTTCTCAGCTCCATTTGCTATTGCCTGAAGTCCTGAAGCACAGAATCGATTTACAGTCACCCCCGGTATGCGATCAGGCCATCCCATGGACATCACCAGGACCCTTCCCAGATTCAGCCCCTGGGATGCCTCTGGGAAAGAGCATCCTATTATCACATCATCTATTAACTCAGGGTCCAGGTCCCCTGCCCTCCTGAGCAGATCCTGTAGCACAGCACAGCCCATATCTTCGGGCCTCATATCTTTAAGGGCACCCCTTGGTGCCTTACCCACCGCTGTCCTGCATGCTGCTACTATGACTGCCTCTTTCATATGCTCCTCCCTTATAAAAATTTTAATTAATTCCTGAGAGGTTTTCCTGTGCTCAAAAGATGCTGTATCCTTGCCTGAGTCTTGGGGTGTCCGCAGAGACTCAGGAATGCCTCTCTCTCAAGGTCAAGGAGATACTGCTCTGTAACAATAGTGTTCTCATTCACATCTCCTCCACAAAGCACATATCCCACCTTTTCTGAGACCGTAACATCATGGTCCAGAATGTAGCCGGACTTCCTCATGGTCCAGAGTGCAAGCTTTATCATGGCAAAGCTATCCCTGCCCGCTACCCTGATATCATCCTTTGGCCTTGGAGGTGTATATCCTTCAAGATTCATGGCAATAACAGTGTTTTTTGCATCCTGAATCAGATAATCCCTGTTTACAGTCATTTTATCAGTGAGTCTCAAATATCCCAGTTTAATGGCCTCCGGGCCTGAGGTAGATACCTTGGCCATGGCAATGGTCTCAAATGCCCTTGCAATAAATGGCATAAGTTCAATCTGCCTTGGGTAAAGCCCCCGCCTGGGGACTTCAAAGAGATGTTCCGTGTTTCTGATATAAAGCTCTTTTGTGCCCCCACCTGCAGGGATAAGGCCTGCACCAACCTCCACCAGACCCATATATGTCTCAGCGGCAAATCTCACCCTGTCCGAGTTCAGGCAGATCTCACAGCCCCCACCAAGTGCCATACCGGCAGGTGCTGCCACCACTGGTCTTCCCATGTATTTGAGCCTGAGCAGGGCCTCCTGAAATTTCTTGACCGCATATTCAAGCTCATCCCACTCCTCTTCCTGAGCCAGAAATAAGACCTGGTATAGATTTGCACCCACAGAGAAATTATCCGCATGATTTGCAATAACCAGTCCATCATATTCCTTCTCCACAATATCAGCAGATTTGAATATCATGTTCAGGATGTCCTCACCGAGTGCATTCATCTTTGTGTGAAACTCCAGGCATACAACACCATCTCCCAGGTCTATAAGGGATGCCCCCCTGTTTTCCGCAATCACCCTGCCGGCCTGTTTAAGCAGAGGCAGGTATATGATGCCTGGGGCAGTGGGTATCTCTTTATAATTTCTACTCTCTATATCATAATAGTATCGTTTTCCATCTTCTATCTTATAAAAGGATTCTTTTCCGGACTGAATCATATCCTCTACCCACTGAGGAATCCTGTATCCTTCCTTTTTCATCCTTTCAACGGATTTTCCAACCCCTATGGCATCCCATGCCTCAAATGGACCCATCTTCCTGGCAAAACCCCATTTAACGGCATTATCAACATTTACGATATCATCTGAAATCTCTGGTATTCTGTTTGCCGAATAGATCAGTGTATCTGACAGGGTCCTGAATGTAAATCTGCCCGCTTTATCATCCGCCCAGTAGAGTGTCTTTATCTTATCAGGGAGTTCCTCAAGATTCTTGGCTGTTTCAAGGGAAGGAAAAACCACTTTCTGCCTTGGCCTGTATTCCAGACTATTAATGTCGAGGGATAGAATCTCTTTCTTCCCATCCTGTTTTATCTTCTTGTAAAAACCCTGGCCTGTTTTCTCACCCAGCATCCCCTTCTCTAACATCTTTTTCATGAACTCTGGTGCCTGGAATATATCTCTCTGCTCATCATCTTTGGCACCTTCATATACATTTTCAGCCACATGCAGGATGGTATCCAGACCTACAAGGTCAGCAGTCCTGAAGGTTGCGCTCTTGGGGTTCCCCACCACAGGACCTGTTAGCTGATCCACTGCCTCAATGGGAAGCTCAAGTTCCATCATTGCCCTGATAACGGAAAACATGCTGAATGTCCCTATCCTGTTTGCTATAAAATTTGGTGTGTCCTTTGCATAAACAATTCCCTTTCCCACCACCTTTTCACAGACCCGGGCAAGTGTATCAATCACCTCTGGGAGTGTATCAGGTCCAGGGACAAGCTCCAGTAACTTCATATATCTTGGTGGGTTGAAGAAATGCGTTATTGCAAAATATTTCCTGAATTCCTCTGACCTTCCTTCACACAGCGCCCTTGCAGGAATACCGGATGTATTTGAACTCACAATGGTCCCAGGATTCAGGACCTTCTCCAGCCTTTCATAAAGCCCTCTTTTGATATCCAGTCTCTCCACTACGGCCTCTATAACCCAGTCAACATCTTTAAGCCTCTCCAGGTCATCTTCAAGATTGCCTGTCTTTATCAATTTTGCATTTTCCGGAAGATAAAAGGATGCAGGCCTTGATTTTAATGCATTTTCCAGACCTTTGTTTGAAAATCTGTTTCTGAACTCTGGACTGTCCTCGGTAATTCCTTTCTTTTTATCCTCCTCAGAAAGGGCTGGTGGCACGATGTCCAGTAGCAGGACCTCAATACCCACATTTGCCATATGAGCAGCTATAGCGGATCCCATAATACCTGCTCCTATTACTCCTACACGCTTAATAGGCTTTTGCATATCAAACCTCCTGAAGGGGCGTATTTGTCTGAAAATTAATGAATGAACGCTCATTCATTTAATATCAAACCATCCTACTCAAGTCAAATCTTTTTCAAAAAATTACTTTAGCATGGAACCACCATCCACTGTGATGACTTCACCTGTTATGAAATCCGCCAAACTGGATGAAAGGAATAAGACAGCACCCACCACATCACCGGGCTCAGCGATTCTCCCCATGGGAATGGTGCTCTCTATCTCTTTGAGCATCCCTTCATCGGACCAGAAGGGCATACTGAACCTTGTCCTTATCATGGCAGGGGCAACAGCATTAACATTGATTTTCTCCTTTGCAAGCTCAAAGGCAAGGACCTTTGTTAACATCTCTATACCTGCCTTGGCAATGCAGTAAACCCCCATTCCGGGGGCAGGCCTTCTGGCTGCAATGGAACTTATATTTACAATCTTGCCCCCTCCCCTCTCTTTCATAATGGGAATCGCCTCCTTACTCACAATAAATGTCCCCTTGAGATTTGTCTCAATTATCTTATCCCATAGGGCTTCATCCACACTGGACACAGAAGGGGTAAGGATATTCATCCCCACATTGTTAATAAGTATATCTATTCCCCCAGATTGGTCCTTAATACTTTCAAACATGCCTTTTACCTGCTCTGACCTTGCAATATGAACCTGATATGCTGATACCTCATATCCCTTCTCTTTAAACTCATCTATGGCCTTCTGGAGATTGTCCTGTTTTCTTCCGCATATTATTACACTGGAACCGCACTTCAGAAACCATTCGGAAATCTCCTTTCCAAGCCCCCTGCTTCCACCTGTTACCAGAACATTCTTGCCTTTAAACTCCTCTAAAAAGGCATCCATATCCTCCCTCCAGAAAATGAAATTACATTAAAAAAGCAATATAAAAAGGTTCATCTCCTATTTAGTTAAGTATTGAAATAAATTTTATAAAGGCTATCCGGGTCTTTGTTTCCGCTCAGAAGTCTCACGGGCTGGTCTTTTTAGCTCACTTATCTTACGGGGGATTCCTTACCCCCTCCCCATTCCCGCTCCTGTTCATTTATGAACTTAATACCTATGAATCATATTTTCTCCCATAATAATACAGATTCGGCATTAATTACAACGGGAGCGGGCTGGGGTTTCCCCCGTAGATAAGTGAGTAAAAGACGAAGCCCTCCCGCCATTCGCTACAACAAAGACCCGGACAGCCCATCAGGTGGATGGTATCTTCCTTGAGCGGCTTTATCAGGCACCAAACTTTTAGAACAATTCTTTATCATTAATATTAAGCACTTCATGCAAACGCAATAATAGAAAAGTAACCGCCGGTTATTAAGTTTGGTGCCTGATCAGCAGTGAGCGAAGCCATGGATGGCGTAGCGAACGGAAGCGAAAGGACGATACCATCCGCCTGATTCTTTCTATATATTCCATTATAATTATGCTCAATCATAATGATAATAATTTCCAATAGTTAATGTTATTCCCAATCAACTATTTTGAAAAAGATCCTAAAAAGAGAATCCCCAATGATGGGGATATCAGCATATTTATGTTATCCATTATATCAGATTCATTAATATAGAATCTTCTTTAAAGACATCCATATTCCATAAACTACTTCCGAATATTACTTCTCTTTCACTAAAATATTATCGTTTATCCTGGAAAATTTATTCCAATTTTGAAGAAGTTGAAGGGCATATCGGACCTGATTATCCCTTCTTACAAGCTTCTTTACCTTTTCATCATTCAAAAGATTTAAGCCCTGCTTTCTATTCTTTTTATTGGATTCAACATCAATATGACCCTTTAGATCCTCTTCTCTAATAAAATGCCTCTTCTTTTTCCCCTTAATTTCTTTTCCTTTTGTTGGTCTAAATTCCACCTCAATATCAGGAATGATTCCGCTTAGCTGAATGGACCTTCCGCTTGGGGTATAATACCTTGCTGTGGTAAGTTTTAATGCTGAACCATCAGAAAGCGGTATAATAGTCTGAACAGAGCCCTTACCAAATGTCTTGGTCCCAAGTATTAGTGCCCTATTATTGTCCTGAAGTGCCCCCGCAACAATCTCAGCAGCACTTGCACTACCGCCATTTACGAGAACTATCATGGGGAAATCCTGAGGATATTTGCCTTTATGTGCCTTTACCACCATATTCTGGGAGCCATTTCTTCCTTTTGTGCTGACAATAATCCCTGAATCGAGAAATAAATCTGAAACCTTTATTGCCTGAGTAAGCAGTCCGCCGGGATTATTTCTGAGGTCAAGTATCAAACCCTTTATTTTAAACTTTTTCTCAAGCTCAGATAATGCTTTTTGGAGATCATCCAAGGTATTTCCCTGGAAGCTTGATATTCTTATATAGGCTATATTCGGTGTAAGCATATGCTTCTTTACTGTCTTGAGAGGAATTACATCTCTGACTATCTCAAAATCAATGGGCTCTTTTACTCCCTCTCTTTTTATTGTTAACTTTACTTTTGTTCCCTTAGGCCCCCTTATCAATTTAACTGCATCCATAAGTGTCATATCAACGGTGGACTTCCCATTTATCTTTATTATCCTATCTCCTGCCTTAATACCAGCCTTAAACGCGGGTGTGCCTTCAATGGGGGAGACTACAGTCAGCACATTATCTTTCATTGTTATTTCAATTCCCACACCTGTAAAAGATCCCTTTGTTTCAATAATCAACTCCTGATGTTCCTCTTTTGTCATATACTGTGAATGGGGATCAAGACTCCCCACCATCCCTTTAATGGCATTTTGAATAAGTTCTTTGGAAGTCTTTTTTTCAACATAATTTTCCTGAATCTGACGTATTACCTCAGAAAATATCTCTAAATTCCTGTAGATTTCATCTGTTTTAGCGCCTGATTCATCTTGCTTTGACCATCCATATGGATATACTATAAAAATAGAACAACATAAAAAAATCATAAAACAGAACATAATTTTTTTGTAATCTTTCATCATTGCTATCTCCTAAAAATTATTTTTTATTATCTAATAAATCTGCAGAATTGGTCAATTATGTTTTAACCACAACAGTGGATCAAGCTCCTTAACTCCCTTTCTGATTTCAAAATAGAGACCCGGCGTCATTGTTACCCCTGTATTGCCCAGTAAACCTATTGTATCCCCCTTTGTTACCCATTCCCCTTCTTTCTTATATATCCTGGAAAGGTGCCCATAAAGAGTAAAATATCTGTTCCCATGATTGATAATAATCAGTTGCCCATAGCCTCTAAGCCAACCTGAAAATACAATCCTGCCGTCAGATACAGCCTTTATCTTGGATCCCAATCTGCCTTTAATTAATACGCCCTTTCCATGAATTAAGTTAGTATTTTTCGATGACAGCCTTACAATCCTGCCACTGCAAGGCATTGGTAATTTACCCTTCATCCTGTCAAAACATGCTGTAACAACTTTTGAACTATCATTCCTGTTAATGTCTTCTTTATTTATCATAACAAACTGGTTTTTTAATTCATTAGCGGCCTTCTCAAGCTCAGTAACAGCGGTCTGATAGAATCTCCTATCATTATGCATCTTCATTAATAACATAATCTTCTCTTTCATTATTTCATTAATCTTTTCCATCTCTGTTTTTATCTCTTTTTCAATTTCCTTAACCTCCATTATCTCCTGATTGATTCTATCAATCTCCAATTTTTCCCTTCTACTCATATCAATCATCGCTCTTATCAATCTCATATCATGATCAATTATGATTTGCATATAATAAACCATTCTACCGAGCTCTCTGAATTCATTCGAACTGGCAAAGATATTTAAATAACCCCTTCGTGCATATTTATAAAGTGCAATAATCCTCTCATGAAAAAGCTCCTTCATCTTTTTGGAATCTCTTTCCATTTTCCTCAATCTTGATTTCTTTGCCTTTATAATCTCATTTTTTTCTCTAATCTTCTCTTCCAGTTTTCTCATGAGCTCCTTTTTTGATTTTATTTGTTTTTCCAGCTCCAACAATCTCTCAAGAAGCCCTTTTTCCTGTTTATTGATCTCAAGATATCTCTTTTTCTGCTCCATAATTTCATGTCTTATACTATCAATACTTTTCTGGGATGTATTAGAGGAATAACCTCTTTCAAAGAAAGGGCTAAGCAGTATAAATATCGCTAACAAAAATATAAACCTACTTCTCTTCATAGAAGCGACTCACTGCCAGAATTCCACCACTTGTTCCTATTATTACACTGAATAGAACCAGAAAAACCATCCAGGGTAGCGAGATAAAGACAGGCTGTGGGAGAGAAAAACCCAGAATATATATCCTCTTAAAGGAAAATAACAGAAAAAGGATATAAAGTATTCCTATGGATAATATCCCTCCTATCAACCCCTGAATAAAACCTTCAATAATAAATGGTGCTTTTATAAACCACTCTGTTGCCCCCACCAAAGACAATATCTCTATCTCTTCCTTTCTATTATATATGGTAAGCTTAATGGTATTATATATAATAATTAAGGAGGCCGCACATAAAAACACCCATATAACAATCCCACTCAACTTTAATATATAAAGGAGACCTTCCAGTTTCTCTTTGTATTGAGCTGTATATTGAACTTCCTCCACCCCCGGGAGAATCTCTATTTTCTGCACAATCTCATGAATAAGAGGCTCATTCGATCTATCTAAAATCACTTCATAGGAAGCAGGCAATGGATTCTCTCTTAATAAATCAACAAATTCAGACTGCAGGCCAAGAATCTTTTTTAGATCTTCCTTTGCCTTAACTTTACTCACATATCTTATATCTTTAATCCCCTTAAGGTTTTCGATTCGCTTTTTAATAAATAATCTATCTTTACTTTTAATATTATCTTTTAAGTAAATCGAAATATTAATATCAGTGCCGCCCCAATTCCTTATCCATCTATCTATATTTACAAATCCGATTATAAATATTCCCATCATAAGAAATGACATGGAGATAGTTCCAATACAGATGGTCTGAGTAATTCTATGATTTGATATATTCTCAATCGCATGTCTGGTGGAGATTTGGAATATTCGTAGAATACTGGATCTATACTTCTTCAATTAACCTTCCCTCTCTCAAAAATATTATTCTCTTCTCTGTGGAGCTTATTAATTGCTTATCGTGTGTGGCTATGACCACTGTTGTGCCCATATTGTTTATCCTTTCAAACAATCCTATAATCTCCCTGGAAAGCTCCGGGTCAAGATTTCCTGTGGGTTCATCTGCAAGGAGAATTACTGGCTCATTTATTATAGCCCTTGCAATCGCTACCCTTTGCTGTTCACCACCTGACAGTTGCAGTGGATAGTCATTTTCCTTCCCCTGAAGCCCCACTGCCCTTAAAATCTGTCGTGTCTTTTTCTTTATTGTAGCCCTTCTCTCTCCTCTTATCTCAAGAGCCAGTGATATATTCTGAAATACTGTTCGATTATTCAGGAGCTTAAAATCCTGAAAAACAAATCCCATCTCTCTTCTTAGAAGCGAAAGCCTTGATGAACGAATACGATTCATATTAATACCCTTAATAAGGACCTGCCCTTCGGAGGCCCTCTCCATGCCAAACATTATTCTAAGAAGTGTTGTCTTCCCTGCTCCACTTGGTCCTGTAACAAATACATACTCACCCTTTCCTACCACAAGGTTGATATTATGCAATGCCTCTTTACTGCCAAATCTCTTAAAGACATGGTAAAATCTAATTATCTCTTCCATTGTTATGAGATATCCCTATTTAAAGAACCTTTTAGATTTAAAAAGTCATAAAGATTAATACTGACCAATAGCCCTGTAAAGGCGAGCCTTTGCAATATTATATTCATAGAGTGCATTATAATAATTATTTCTTGCCTGAGTAAGCAAACTTTGAGCATCAAATATATCAGTTGAAGTTGCAACCTGTGCCTTATATCTTTCTTTTGATACCCTCAGATTTTCCTCTGCATGTTCAACTGTCTTTTTAGTGGTTGGAATATTCTTTTCAGCAACTCGAAGGTTTAATAATGCCTCTTTGATCTGTAACCTTATCCTGTCTTTCAGTTGCTCCTTTAATAAAATCATCTGCCTTTTTTTGCTTATCTGCTCTCGTAAAGAATTTCTGGTTTTACCCCACTCCCAGAATGTCCACTTTAGAACTGCCATTGCTTCCCATCTTCCTGCATCATGATAATCGCTACCTGATACATCCATATCATCACCTTCTTTAATATACTCATAGACAAAGGAGGCCTCTGGATAAAATTTGCTCTTTGCTATCCTTATCTGTTGATCTGCCTGCTGGATATTGACATTAATGATCTTGATTTCAGGTCTTTTTTCAATAGCCACTTTGAAAAAATCCTCAAAGCTACCCCTTTCTGGTTCGTAATAGAGGATATCCTTTATATAAACAGGGGTATTTATATTCCTCCTCAAAAGGGTATTAAAATTTATTTGAGCGATTTTATAATAATTCTCTGCTTTTACAAGTTCATGTTTTGCATTTTCAAGTTCCACTTCAGCCCTTAATAGTTCATTCACCGGGATCATTCCCACATTATAAAAATTCTTTGCCACACTGAGATGAGATTTTAATGCCTCCACCGCCTTCTCTGCTACCTCAATGCCCCGCTTAGCCTTCAGTATATTGAAATAAGCCTCCTTTACCTGAAGTGCGAGATCAAGTCTTTCAAGTTCAAGTTCAAGCTCTCTTTGATGAACAATCAATTTTGAGAGTTCATATGCACTAATAATTGAAAAACCTCTAAATATGGGTTGAATAATCGTTCCCTTCCACTGGTAATTGTCCTGGGTGCCAAGCTCAATCCCATTAAAGCCTGGAAATGGTATATTTGCCCTCATAATAGGAGGTTCACTCAGCCTGGTGTAACCATAACTTGTGCTAAATTTTGGGAAAAATTCAGAGCGCGCCTGCTTTTTCTTGTATAGTGCCTCTTTGATCCTCTCCTTTTTTTGAAGAATTGACCAGTTTTTCGATATTGCTTCCTCTATACTCTCCTTCAATGTATATACTTTAACATTTTCCTGAGCGTATAGAGGATGTGCAATGATGAAAGTTAATAATATGAAAAATAATGATAGAAAAATCTTCTTTCTGGCCCCCATAATAATACCCCTCCCTTACGGTGGCATATATGAGACATAAAAGACCTTTTCAAAATAGGGCAA
>JALVMZ010000383.1 GCA_027032655.1 Desulfobacteraceae bacterium | reverse complement strand
TTATGCTTTTTATTCAGGAGAGCAGATAGAGAAGATTTGTTTTGATAGTGTTCATGTAAGGTTTTATAGAGAAGATACTGACAGGGATGGCAATTTACATCTTCTATGGGCAGAGGGTGGATGGAGGACATGGGATTATTCTGTATTGTATCATGGTATATTATACAGGGAGAGTGGGGAGTTGTTGATAGATACTATCTTAATACATGATGATGATTCTATTTCATTCTATTCTCCTGTCTGTATAAAATGTGATGAGAGGGGTGGGGTTCATATTTTGTATCAGGATTGGGAGCATGTTGATAGTATGGGGAGTTATTGTGACCCTGATTTATATTACGGATATTCTGACAATGGTGTGGATTGGGATTATGAGATGGTTGATTCATTGTGTGCATTTTATTATGACGAAGGGCATTATTACATTGGTGTTTATTCTCATGGGATAATAGAGTTTGATGATTACAATAATTTATATTTTAGTGCTTCATGGTCGTCATATTATGGAGCTGAAAAAGTTCCTGTATTGGGATATAAAAAGAAAGGGGAATGGTATGTAGATACTCTTCCAAGAGGTGAGGGGAGGTGGTCAGAGTTTACATCTCCTTTTCCTGTTCTTAAAATTGATAAAGAAGAGAGACCTGTGATGAGTTTGATGGATTACTTATCAAATGAAAAAAAATTTGGTTTATTGTTGTACAGGTTTAATCCTAATTCAGAAGATTGGGTAATAGATACACTTGAGGAGAACTTAACACTGGTGGGTCTTCGTATGGCATATCTGGATATAGATAAGGAGGATGTAATACATATTTTATATATGAATGTGCGATATGGGTGGCTGGATGAAGAGGGCTGGCATAGTGAGGATATAAACAGAGATGAGGATGGAGGGATAGAAGGGGTTTACAAGATAGGGCTTGGTAATCTTGTGATAGATGAAGAAGGCAGGCCTCATTTTCTTGCCAAGTTTGTTAGTGATAGTGGATATGTGCTGGGGCGTAGTTATGATAGTTTATGTCATGTATGGGCTGATTATTCTGGTATACAGAAGAAGATTAATAAAGAAATAATAAAAGAGATAACAATCACAGAGCAGAATAGGGATTGTATAGAATTTGAGATAGGCATTACTGGTTATGCAGATATAAGTCTTTACGATATACAGGGCAGGAAGATAGGTGATATATATTCTGGATATGTGGATGGTAAAAAGAGAATTATTTATCACTGGCAGAGTTTATCAAGAGGTG
>JALVMZ010000382.1 GCA_027032655.1 Desulfobacteraceae bacterium | reverse complement strand
GATGAATTCCTTTCCCTTTTTTATGGTCATAATCTTTCTCCTTTCGGGGAATTCCGTTCATATGCCTAACATGTAAAGAAATTATTGTCAATTGACAAGATTTGTTATATGAAAATCCGCATGGACTTTATATATCTTGACCATAATGCCACCACTCCTATAGACCCTGAAGTTAGAGATTCAATGTTTTCATTCATTGATGATGGATTTGGAAATCCGTCATGCACCTATCCCCTGGGAAGGAAGGCGATGGATGCCCTTGAGGATGCAAGGGAAAAGGTATCCCTTCTTATAGGTGCAAGGAGGGAAGAGATTGTATTTACCTCATGCGGAAGTGAATCAAATAACATGGTTCTTAAAGGCGTGATTGACTTCAGAAACCCCTCTGATTATCACATAATAACCTCTGCAATAGAACATCCATCAGTGCTGAATCCAACCATCTTTTTGGAAGAGCTGGGAGTAAAGGTTACAATTCTGAATGTGGATGGATATGGTCTGGTGTCCCCCGATGATGTAAAAAGGGCCATAACAAAAAGGACAGCACTGATATCAATAATGCTTGCAAACAATGAGACAGGGACAATAGAGCCAATTGAGGAGATATCAAAGATAGCAAAGGAATATGAAATCCCGTTTCATACCGATGCATCCCAGGCAGTTGGAAAGATACCTGTTGATGTGGAAAGACTGGGTGTGGATTTTCTGACCATAGCAGGCCATAAATTGTATGCACCGAAGGGAATAGGTGCCCTTTATGTGAGATCAGGCATGAAATTAAAACCTTTAATCCATGGAGGGGGACAGGAGGGGGGCCTGAGGGCAGGAACTGAAAATACCCTTCTTGCCATTGCACTGGGAACTGCATGCAGTGTGGCAAGGAGGAGATTGAAGGAAGATATTGAAAGGATAAAACAGATGAGGGATCAACTTCAGGAGGCCCTGTTTGGAGAGATAGATGGTCTTGTGCTCTGTGGTCATCCAGAAAAGAGGCTTCCAAATACTCTTAATGTGTGTGTCCCTGGTATTGAAGGGGGTAATATCCTTGAAAATATTCCAGAAATTTATGCATCCACTGGTTCTGCATGCCACGAAAAGGATGTAAAACTCTCTCATGTCCTGAATGCCATGAATATCCCTTCTCATGTGGGCATGGGGGCACTGAGGTTTTCACTTGGAAGACTTAACACCCCTGATCAGATAAACAGGGCATCAGAACTCCTTATTAAAGGCATCAGGGCATTGATTTGAAA
>JALVMZ010000381.1 GCA_027032655.1 Desulfobacteraceae bacterium | reverse complement strand
ATCCAGCCTGCAATCTCTTTTGCTGCATCAAAATCAACATCTCCTTTCAGGATTGCAACCTTTTTCCCTGTCTTTTCGCTTATCTTCTCTCCAACCCTGTTAACACCCACATCAATAACGCATGCTCCTGGCTTTATCCACTCTGGTTTTACAAGTCCTGGGACTCCTGCTGCAACAATCAATATATCCGCCCGTCTGCAATGACCAGCGAGATCCTTTGTCCTGGTGTGCACCACAGTAACGGTTGCATTGGCTCCGGGTCCTTTCTGGAGCAACATATTTGCAATGGGTTTCCCAACAATATTTGACCTTCCAACCACCACAACCTCAGCTCCTTCAGTTTCAACCCCTGCCCTCACAATCATCTCCTGGATACCAGCAGGAGTGCATGGAGGGAATTTCACCTCACTTCCACCAATCATAAGCCTTCCTACATTAACAGGATGAAATCCATCCACATCCTTATCAGGATCAATGGCATTAATCACCTTCTTCTCATTGATATGCTTGGGAAGGGGCAACTGAACAAGGATACCATGAATGGAATCATCCTTGTTGTATTTATCAATGAGTGCGAGAAGGTCTTCTTCAGATATATCCTCTGGTTGATTGTCCTGCACCTCTTTGAACCCCAGGGATTTGGCAGTCCTGATCTTTGCAGTTACATATGAGACAGAAGCAGGGTTTTCACCCACAAGTATGGTCACGAGTCCCGGGACCACACCATGTTCCTCTTTTATCTTTTGAACCTCTTCTTTTATCTCAGCAAGGATCTCCTCCCGAATCTCTGTTCCTTTGATTAGCTTTGCAGTCATGGCTCTCTCCTTTCTTGTTTATTTTTATTTTATAATAATCTGACTTTTCACTCGGAATCACTATCATAAAACCATCCCATTTTCAAATAAATTGTTATTACATCCCTTGACTCAAGATTAAGGTTTTTATATAGCTTTACACATGAAAGAGGAAATTAATGAAGTGGTAAAAAGGCTTGTTTCTGCCAGAAAAGTGGCGGTTCTAACTGGGGCGGGTATATCTGCTGAAAGTGGAATACCCACTTTCAGGGGGAAAGGAGGGCTCTGGCGAAATTACAATCCAACAGAACTTGCAACACCAGATGCATTCAACAAGGACCCAAAACTTGTATGGGAGTTTTACAACTGGAGAAGGCAGATTATTTCAAAGGCATCATTTAATGAGGCACACAGGGCACTGGCCCGGATGGAAGAGATGATTCCAGAGTTTACCCTGATAACACAGAATGTGGATGGCCTTCACCAGCTTGCAGGGAGTAAATATATTATAGAACTGCACGGGAATATATGGGAAGTAAAATGCACCGTGTGTGAAGGCATCTATCTGGATAGGTCACCTGACCTTGGACCAATGCCAAGATGCAGGAATTGTCAGGGCCTTTTGAGACCCAATGTTGTATGGTTCGGGGAATCATTGGACTACAATATACTTAGAGAGGCATTTGAAATTAGCGGAAATTCAGAGGTCATGTTCAGCATTGGCACATCCGGAGTTGTTCAACCTGCTGCATCCCTTACACTTGAAGCAAAAAGACATGGGGCATTCCTGGTTGAGATAAATCCAGAACCAACACCACAGACACATATAATGGATATATCCTTTCAAAACAGGGCAGGTGAGATACTGCCTGAAATTGTAAATCTTATGTCATGCCAGATACAAACTTGATAACAATGATAACTGACTTTGGGCTGGAGGACCCCTATGTGGGGGTTATGAAGGGGGTTATTCTTTCCATTAATCCATCTGCAAGAATAGTGGATATAACCCATTCAATCACACCTGGAGATATTTTAGGGGCATCCTGTGTATTAAAAGAGAGCCTGAGTTATTTCCCCACAGGTTCCGTCCATATGGTCGTTGTGGATCCAGGAGTGGGTAGTCTGAGGAGGCCCATTGCTGTTATTACAGAAAACTATGTGTTTGTGGGGCCTGACAATGGAGTGCTCTGGCCTGCCATTAAAATGGATGGTGCCCGAATAATACATCTAAATGAAAAAAGATATTTCCTTAAAAACATAAGCAGAACATTTCATGGCAGAGATATATTTGCCCCTGTATGTGCTTATATATCAAAAGGGACATCACCTGATAAGATGGGAACTGAAATAAAAGACCCTGTAATGCCTCATATTCCAGTGCCTTCAGTGGAAGGAGACAAATTAATAGGTCATATTATTAGAGTTGACCGATTTGGAAACATTATTACAAATATCCGCCAGGAGGAATTAATGGGGTTTTTAAAGGGGAAAAGTCCTGTCATTATGGTGGGGGATCTTATCATAGAGGGCCTCAAAAACACATATTCTGATGTGCCAGAGGGTCAAGAACTGGCTCTCATTGGTAGCTCTGGATTTCTTGAATTATCCATTAATTCCGGGAATGCACTTGATAGAGCAGGAATTAAAAAAGATAAAATAAAGGATGTTAGAATAATAATATCCCATAAAAGTTAAGATTATCATTCATCTTCATTAAAATCCCTTTTTATTCTTTCCATATACTCCTCCCACTCCACAGGGAGAAGATACTTTTTCATATTATTACAATCCTTGCATGCAGGAACCAGATTCCCCTTACTGCTCCTTCCCCCCCTGCTAAGTGGTATAACATGGTCCATGGTGAGATTCTCTCTCCCCACCTCCTTCCCACAATAATAGCATTTACCAGATGCAATCTTTCTGGACCACCATGCAGAATTCCTGAGCCTCCTTGCCTTTTCCTTTTCTCTCTTAATAATTTTATCATCAATGGGTTCAACAATCCCTGATTCAATATTTCTCTCTTTTGTTGCTCTCCTCTTAGGCATCTGGCTCTGCTTCTCCAATTATCTCTTTTATCCTCGGAAGATAAGTATTTCTCATTTGATGACGCCTGTTAAGAAAATATACCACAGCAAATGAAATAAAAAGTCCCCCAGCACCACCCATTATGGAAAACAGATCAGGATTTATATCCCACAGACCTGATGAAAAATATCCTGCTGTTGCGCCTATCATAAAGAGTATTGCTGGTAAAAAATAGAGATAAAAGATGCTCTTCAGCAGGGTCTTTTCAGGAATAATAACCTTAACCTTCTGACCTGGTCTGGCACCCAGTGGATTTAAAACTTCAGCCCTTACCTCCTTTCCATGTCCCATAATCTCACACGCCCCCCTGGATATACAGGTTTCACATTCGGACTTCCTGACCGTAGTAATGATTGCCCTATCCCCATGTATCTCTTTTACTATTCCTTCCTCTTCCAGCATCTCTTTCACCCTGGGATTATTCAAAATCCTTATTAAATTAGATTAAATCTCCAGTATCAATGTGTCAAACAAATTGACACATCAGACCCTATCACTGATAATTAATCATAGTTCCAGATTATACAATAAAAGAGATTGATAGCCATGGAAAACACTATGAAATACTATGGTTTATAGTATCTCTGGAATTATCTTTTTTGTCATGCTGAGGGACAAAGTCCCGAAGCATCTCAGAGATCCTTCGGGTGTTTTCCGGACACCCTCAGGATGACAAAAAGGATCATATTGGATACCCTTAGGATGACGAAGGATATATGGAGGAAAGGAAGCTATGGATAGGATTCCTGTAATCGGTATTACAATGGGCGATCCATCCGGTATTGGACCTGAAATAATTATGAAATTGGTGGAAGATAAAGACTTAATGAGCTCTTGTTATTTGGTCATCTTTGGGGACACTGCTGTGCTCAGACATTATAACAGGGCAGGCATTGAAATTAATGAGGTGGATAAGCCGTTGCTCACAGGTTATAAAATGGGCAGACTTGATGTAATTCCTGTTTCAAACCTCAAGAAAGAGGACTATATTCCTTCAAGTCCCACCAGGAATACAGCCCGTGCAATGGCACAATACATAATTACTGCAACTGAAATGGCAATGGATCGCAAAATTGATGCAATTGTTACATGTCCCATAAGCAAGATTCTCCTGAGAGATGCAGGATATAAATATGAAGGCCATACCCAGTTTCTATCCCATCTCACCCACACCCCAAATCCTGTAATGATGCTTGCAGGAGAAAGACTCAGGGTATCCCTGGTAACCATACATCGCGCATTAAGGGAAGTGCCTGATATCCTTGATATGGAATCAATAAT
>JALVMZ010000380.1 GCA_027032655.1 Desulfobacteraceae bacterium | reverse complement strand
CTTGAACACTGATACATGGATTACTTTATGAAGTGTTTATGGAGTGTCTTTAAATAATTAAGTAACTGAGTTAAGATACTTTTTCTATAATTATTTCTATTTTTTTCGAGATTCTGAGAGTGTATAAAAAGACACTTGAAGGATAACAGGAGCCAATTCAGGACTTTCTTCACCCCTTAGCAGGATAAAAAAGTAGTTCCAAATAAAGTATAAAAGAGAGAACTGTTAGAACCATGAATTATAATACATTCATGAATATGGCAGGTTTTATCAATGTATTCCTTTTATATGAAATGTGAATGCGCTTGACAGAATATGATTGGGATACCATAATGGAACCAAAATGGAGGTAGTAATATGGCAACTATAACAATAAAAAACATTCCCGAAGACCTTTACACTAAATTGAAAAGGCATGCAGAGATCAATCGGCGAAGTATAAACAGTGAAGTTATATTATGTATAGAAAGGGTAATTGGGAGCAGAAATATACAGCCACAGGAATATCTGGCAAAGGCATGTAAGTTAAGGGAAAAAACGAAACATCATATGATCACAGATGAGGAATTTTATGACCTGAAGACAGTGGGGCGACCATGATTGTTGTGGATACAAATATCATTGCATACTTATATCTTAGCAGTGAACGCTCTCAGCAGGCTGAGAAGGCGTTATTGAAGGATGCGGAATGGGCAGCTCCACTGCTCTGGCGAAGTGAATTTATGAATGTGTTAGCTCATTATCTGAGGAAAGGGCTACTATCGTTTGAAGATTCAGTGCGTATTATGGATGAGGCTGTAAGTTTGATGGAGGGAAGGGAGTATGAGGTAGCCTCAATAGATGTATTGGAGTTAGTAAAGAGAAGTTCATGTTCTGCGTATGATTGTGAATTTGTAGCATTAGCGCGGGATCTTAATGTTCCTTTGATTACAGTAGATAAGCAAATATTGCGAGATTTTCCAGCATATGCAATTTCATTAGAGAAATTTGTGAGAGATCTATAGATAAAGGTGATGAGCTTGAGAAGATATGGAATCTTTTTTATCCAGAGAAAGGAAAGCATTGAAGAACACCCCTCCCATAGGGATGCATGTCTCCATTGAAGGAGGAATGGGAAATGCTATTCTTAGGGGATATGAAGCGGGTTGTGATGTTATCCAGATTTTCACAAGATACAGGACCACATGGGGGGCTGAGCCCCTTAAAGAAGAAGAGATAGAAGAGTTTAAAGAAAATACCCGGAGATTATCCACTAAAG
>JALVMZ010000379.1 GCA_027032655.1 Desulfobacteraceae bacterium | reverse complement strand
GGGTAAAGAAAAGAGAAGAGGAGATGAGGCAGGAAAAACTTGAAGGGATTATGGAGATGGCAGGAGGTGTGGCACACAGGATGAATCAACCACTGACTGTAATAAATAATCTGATAAATGATGTTTTATCAATCATGCCCCAAGATGCTCCCATTTATGAGAAGATTGAGAAGATTTCCAGGCAGGTTCAGATACTTAATGATATATCCAGGAAGATTAAGGGCATAACCCGTTACAGTTCTGTTGACTATGTAAAGGGCATAAAAATAGTGGATATTGATGAGGCCTCTTGAGATTAGCAGAAGGCTTGGAGGAGGTTTTTATAATGTTAAACAAGGTAATGATAGTGGATGATGATGCAGAAATGCTTCTTTCTCTACAGGAGGGTCTTGAAAAGTATAGTGATGTTTTTTCAGTTGTCCGGGCTGAAGATGGGGTTGTAGCTGCTGAAAAACTTAAGACAGAACTGGTCTCTCTGGTGGTTACTGATCTTAAGATGCCCAGGATGGATGGATTTGAACTCCTATCTTATATCATGGAGAATCACCCTGAGATCCCCGTAATTATTATAACCGCATATAGCACACCTGAGATGGAGAGGCTTGCAAAAAAAGGGGGAGCAATTGGATATATTGAAAAACCATTTTTGATAGATGATCTTGCCAAAAAGATAATAGAAGTCTTGAGAAAAGAGGCAGATGGGGGCACACTGCATGATATCTCCTCCGGGATGTTTATTCAATTGATAGAGATGGAGCAGAAGACCTGCACCATTAGAGTCAGGGATAAGGAATCAGGGAGACAGGGTATTATGTTTTTCCATGATGGTGTTCTGATGGATGCCAGGGCGGATGGGAAGCAGGGGGAATCTGCTTTATATGAAATATTCAAGTGGGATCAGGTTGATATCTCAATTAAAAATTCTTGTCCTATCAAGGACTGCAAAATCAATGTGGACCTCAGGGCCGTGTTGCTGGATGCAGTAAGGATGAAGGATGAAAAAAAGGCGGAAGATATTGAGGAGATTGTGGAGATTGAACCACTTCAGGATGAGGAGATTTTAAACAAGATCAATGAATTATTTAAGAAAGAGATAGGAGAAAGGGCAGGTTCAATTAATATATTTTTTGATAGATCCAGGGATAACATTGTTTTTTTACTCCAGGAGATTGGTAATACTATTGATGCAGGAGATTTTAAGTTGTGCTATCTGGATATGGACAAAAGTAATGATATTATTCTCATCCCTCTGGGTGAAAC
>JALVMZ010000378.1 GCA_027032655.1 Desulfobacteraceae bacterium | reverse complement strand
GAGAATACACCATGGAAACAGCCTGAGAAGCTTTACAAAACCTGATAGTCCCTTATCTTTGATGTCAAAACGCTTTCTTAAATCTTTTGCAGCCATACCAGCAACCCTTGACCAGACCCTCTCGTTAATCCTCTCTGCTGTTTCCTGATCAAATCTCTCTCCCACATAAATGAACCAGAATGCATCCACAACCCTGTAGTGCCACAGAAGAAATTGAATATACTCTATAAGCTGTTCTCTGCTCATTCCTTCAAATACCTTAGTATCCACAGTTATCCCCCTTTCTAATCACAAAACCCCCTCCTATCCTCTCTTTTATCAATGGGGACATAATCCCTCTCGCCTAAACCTATATATATCTGCCGGGGACGGTGAAGTTTCCACTGTGGGTCATCCATGCTCTCCTTCCACTGACTTATCCATCCTGGAAGCCTGCCAATGGCAAACATTACTGTAAACATATTAAGGGGTATTCCTAAGGCCCTTAAGACAATTCCGCTATAAAAGTCCACATTTGGATATAGATTGTGATCAATGAAATAGGGGTCTTTCAGTGCCACCTCTTCAAGTTTCTTAGCAATATCAAGTAGTGGGTCATGTCTTTTTAGTTTTTTTAGCACCTTATAGCATATCTTCTGCATTATTTTTGCCCTGGGATCATAGGTCTTATAGACCCTGTGTCCAAATCCCATAAGCCGGAAAGGGTCATTTTTGTCCTTTGCTCGTTCAATAAATGGTTTAACATCTCCACCATTTTCCTGAATCTGGAGAAGCATCTCAATCACAGCCTGATTTGCCCCTCCATGTAAAGGCCCCCACAGGGCACAGATACCAGCGGAAATGGCTGCATAAAGATTCACCCTTGCACTTCCCACCAATCTTACCGCTGCAGTGGAGCAATTCTGCTCATGATCTGCATGAAGAATCCAGAAAACATTTAAGGCATCCACCAAGTCCTCATCAATTACATAAGGACGAACCGGTGAATGGAACATCATATTCAGGAAATTTGCAGCATACGAGAGATCATGTCTGGGATAGACCACCATATGTCCCCTTGATATCTTATAGGACATTGCTGCCATTGTCCTTACCTTTGAAAGCAGTCTTGTTACTGTTACATTTACCTCTTCCTCTTCTGATCTTTCTGGGATTTCAGGATAAAAGGCCCTGAGTGCATTTACCATTGAAGAGAGTATTCCCATGGGATGCGCCCTTCTGGGGAAACTCTGGAAAAAGTGTCTCATATCCTCATGGACC
>JALVMZ010000377.1 GCA_027032655.1 Desulfobacteraceae bacterium | reverse complement strand
GGTAAGGACAGACAGCATTTATGCAATTATGTCAATCAAGGAAGTTGCATATCTTGTCCTACCAAGACTAATATTGATCCTGGGTCTTCTGATACTGCCCTTGGTGATGCCCAGTATGTACTGGCAGAGGGTAATATCAATAGTATGTATCTATTCCTTGCTGGCAATCAGTTTTGACTTTTTGGCCCACTTTGTGGGTCTTGTATCCCTTGGTGGGGCATTCTTTATTGGTGTGGGAGGATATCTTGCTGCCCTATTTAATACCCATTATGGACTCTCCCCTGCACTTACAATTCCAATAGCCACACTTCTTGGAGCAGCTATCTGCACCTTGCTTCTTCTTCCATGTCTTCCGCTCAGAGGAGTATATTTTGCTATTGTTACCCTCATGTATCCCCTTGCATTTGCCAGGATAATTGAGGCCCTCAATATCTTTGGGGGAACGGATGGGATCATGGGGGTTTCAAGCTTTCCCAATCAATGGGTGGAGCAGTATTTTATGGTTATAATGGTGCTCCTGTTCCTATTTGGCATGAGAAGACTTGTCAATGAGGACCTGGGTCTGGTGTTTCGTGCGGTAAAAGATAATGATCAGGCAGTGAGGGCCTCTGGCATGAATGTGACCTTATTTAAGGCCATAGGGGTTTTTATTGCATCTACCATGGGCTGTCTTGGCGGGGCATCCCTTGTGCATATATATATGTGGGCAGGGATTTCCCAGTTTGCCCTGGATTTTTCCATTCTCCCCATCGCAGCCACTGTAATAGGAGGTGCAGGAACACTGGTTGGTCCTGTTATAGGGTGTATGATTCTTGTCCCTATTTCAGAACTACTGAGGGCGTTTGGAACCCTCAGAATAGTATTTTATTCCCTTATCTTAGTTGGATTTATAGTCTTTAAGAGTGAAGGTCTTCTGGTTTATGCACAGAGAAAGTATCATCAATTTGAGAGGTGGGTCAGGGTATGAATCAGGAACCAATTTTAGATGTTCAGGGTGTTACCAAGAAATTTGGAGGCATTACTGCTCTTAATGATGTAAGCTTTAAGGTTTACCCTGGGGATATATTGGGAATAATCGGGCCCAATGGCTCTGGCAAGACAACACTTGTAAACTGTATTACAGGCTTCATAAGAATGACATCTGGCAGGGTGATTTTTAAAGGAAAAGATATAAGCAGAAAACCAGCCCATAAGATAGCAGATATGGGCCTTACACGCACATTTCAGATCATGAGACCATACTACAGTCTGCCCGCATAC
>JALVMZ010000376.1 GCA_027032655.1 Desulfobacteraceae bacterium | reverse complement strand
CCACCCCCCACCTCTACCCCATCCCCATCTCCTACTCCCACACTGGCACTCCCTTCAAGCCTTGAAATCCTCTCCGTTTCATTCTTTGATTTTGATGGCAATGATGGCAGTGATTATAGCCTTGTTTATGACGATGGCTCTTGCCAGATAGACAATTGTGATGGCACGATCACGCTCACGTCAGATATCGTCACATTGGAATACCCCGCATATACGGAAACCGGTTCAGAGGAAAGACAATTTATCGAGGGAATACTCAATGGAGAAACAATATATGTTCCTATGGATGTTGTGCTTCATTATTATGACGAGGCTGATTTTCAAAGAGATGGCAAATCTAAAGCAACATTCCCAGACATAACCGACCTCTCCACATATCTTAGGGTATATGGAGTCCCCGTTGTGAGGGCAATTGAAACCGATAGCGGGACATTCTATGTGCATGGGAAAGTCTCTTTACCAACAGATCCAGACAGGGAATTTGCAGTCATAACATCAGACGATTATGATGTTATCCACTTTGTCCCAGTCGATTCAATGGTAAGTCTGGCGCCTGATGTGTTCTCAGAGATTGACGAGCTTCCGGACATAACTGAAATATACTATGACAAAGCCAGTGAGTGGTATCCATATCTGACCGAATATGCCGGAGATGAAATAAGGGTATTATCTGACACTTTCAAAGAGAGATTCACGGAAAGGATGATGGGCCAGATAATATTCGATGATGACGAAGTTGTTGCCAACATTTTTGACATATTTACATATAGTAAAATTACAGGAACCGGCTTCCGAGAAGCCTTTGTTGATCCTCCGAGAAACATATTGGAAAAGATATCTGCTGAAGATTACCTGGATGATTACAGGGGCTATTCGCTCTCCTGCTTCGCGCGGGCTGATGGATATACACAATATGACTCTTCATGCTATGTTGCTTTTGAGCTCACAAGAGAAGGGGAAAACATAGTGGATAGACTCGGACAGGACATCATGATATTTGATTTTGACACCCCGAGCAATGATAATAGATACTTTGAAAGCGAAAGAATATGGTTTGAGGAAGCATGGGAAAGGAGCATGATGGAAGCAGTTTTGGGGGTTCCTGTTTACCAAAAGCCTCATATATTTTTCCCTCAAGGCGTGGTTGACGACTATGCAGAAGGTACATATGAGGGAATATATGTGGCGCAAGGTCTTGAGTCCGATTCATTCATGCTCGTTAATGGGAGTTTTTTGGAATGGGCTATAGGGAACCAGGGT
>JALVMZ010000375.1 GCA_027032655.1 Desulfobacteraceae bacterium | reverse complement strand
CCCCGTACCGCTTGAGGACCTTCTTCTGGAGTCGCTTTGCCAGTTGCGACAGCACATTGCCCTGCAAGCAGGAGCCCGGACGGCCTTGATACGGTCGCTTCTCTGTCTTTCCTAGAACCCACGGTATGTCTCCGGGGCGGTCCTCTGTGATCGTGACCTCGACATTGAAGAGGCTGCCGTCTCCAGTCATACAGACGGCGTCGGGACTATCGCCGTATTCGCGCACGGAAAAGGATGTCCCATACTTCTGGTTATGGAGTGCGCAAAAGGCATCCACGGTTGCTCTCTCGATCTGTTCCTTCTCTTTCATATCTTGGCCTACAATTATTAATATTATATTGGATTTATGTAATATTATTTAGTGGATTGTGAGGAAAATGTCAAGTAATGATTTAATAATTTGGATTAACATGCCATAAAGTGTGATATAATGTTAAATTATAATATATTATTGATTAGTTTTATTAGATAAAAGGATATTTAAAAAAGTAATCATCGAAGTTTTATTCTGATGGCAAAATATTTCATTAATATAAAATCAGGGGCCAACCAAAGAGGGCTCATATACATGAGATGACCTATAAAAATATCTTATAGGAGATGTAATTTTTATTGACTTGCCATTTAATGTGACGGGCTGATTAAATGTGCAGATGAATAGTTTAATTGGGGATGATTGAAATGGAGGGGGATAAAATGACTCAGGGCAAGGATTTATATGAAGGGGCAGAAGTCAAACGCTCCATGTGTTTCTGGTGCAAGCCCAGGTGTCTTCTGGATGTTTATGTAAAGGATGGAAGGCTCCTGGGCGTCAGTAAATCCCCTATTAAGGGATGCCCCAGATGGAGCAGGGCAAAAGAGATATTTTATAACAAAACCAGGACAAGATTTCCCATGAAGAGGGTGGGAGACAGAGGTGAGAACAGGTGGATTCAGATAACATGGGACCAGGCACTGGATGAGATTGCTGATAAACTCTCAACAATAAAGGATAGGTATGGTGCAGAGGCAGTGGCTCATCAGCATGGAACCAGCAGATCCTATGAGGAGTGCAGAACCAGATTCTTCAATCTGTTTGGAAGCCCCAATCAATTCGGCATGGCACATATATGTCATGGAAATTCAGCGGTGGTTGCATGCATGGTGCTTGGATGGTGGCCCTACTGGATGAATGTGGAAAAACTTCAGAAGGCAAACTGTGTATTTTTTGTGGGGAGAAACTCCATTCCCAGCCATCAGACAATAAGAGATGAGGTGGAC
>JALVMZ010000374.1 GCA_027032655.1 Desulfobacteraceae bacterium | reverse complement strand
GGCAACAGTGAAAAGTGGGAGATTGTGCTCATTCTTTTTCCTTTGATTGTTCTGCTTTTTGCCATTGTATATATGAGGCAGGCACTACTGATCCCACCCATTATGGTGCTCTGGATTGCAGTTCCATTATTTTTTAGGATTATCATGAAAAAAGAACCCTCCCATGCGGAGACTTATAAGATATCAATTAATGCACTGAGTTTTATTTATATATGCCTCCCCCTTTCTATGCTATCCCTTATATATCTATATCCATCAGGCAGGATGTGGGTATTTTTTATCCTTTTAGTGGTATTTGCATCAGATACAGGGGCCTTTTATGGTGGTAGATTTCTGGGGAGACATGCACTTCATCCCTTGAGTCCCAAAAAGACCATTGAGGGTGCAGTATGCGGGTTTTTTAGTGGATTCATTGCAGGAGTTTACTTTATTAAGATAATGAAAATATCGGAGCTAAATACCGGAGTTATGATTATTATAGCACTGCTCAGCCTGTTTTCTCAATTTGGTGACCTTGTTGAGTCCATGTTTAAGAGGAATCACGGGGTAAAAGATTCAGGTTCAATACTACCAGGTCATGGTGGTGTGCTTGACAGGATTGATGGACTATTGCTTTCTATTCCTGTATTATATGTATATATTTTTCTTAGATGAGGCTGATCTGATATATGAGAATAAATAGGTGGGACAGAGAAAGGATACTGGTAACAGGGGGTGCAGGTTTTCTGGGCTCTCACCTTTGCGAGAGATTGCTGGAAGACAATGCGTATGTAATATGTCTTGATAATTATTTTACAGGGCAGAGGAGGAATATCTTTCATTTAATAGATAATAAATACTTTGAACTTATAAGACACGATATTGTTAATCCCATCTTTCTTGAGGTGGATAAAATTTATCATCTTGCCTGTCCTGCCTCACCCATTCATTATCAATACAATCCTGTTAAGACTATAAAGACCAATGTTATGGGTTCCATTAATATGCTGGGCCTGGCCAAGAGGGTAAAGGCAAGGATACTTCAGGCTTCAACAAGTGAGATATATGGTGACCCTGAGGTGCATCCCCAGCCCGAATCCTATTGGGGAAATGTGAACCCCATTGGCCCCAGATCCTGTTATGATGAAGGTAAGAGATGTGCAGAGACCCTGTTTTTTGATTATCATAGACAGAATCATGTGGCAATAAAGGTGGTAAGGATATTCAATACCTATGGCCCCAGGATGCATCCTGATGATGGAAGGGTGGTAAGTTCATTCATCATTCAGGCCCTATTGGGGGAGCCGATAACGATATTCGGGGAAGGGGAGCAGACAAGGTCATTCTGTTATGTGGATGATATGATTGAGGGGATAATCAAGATGATGGAGACCCCGGATAATATCACAGGGCCAATAAATCTGGGGAATCCAGAAGAGACAAGAATAATAGATCTTGCAAATATGATATTAAGACTTACGGGTTCTGATTCAGAGATTAGATTTATGCCCCTACCAAAGGATGACCCTCAGAAAAGAAGACCTGACATAACAAAGGCAAAGCAGATATTGAATTGGGAACCCAGGATTTCCTTAGAGGATGGGTTAAAGGAGACCATTAAATACTTTAAGAAGATTATTGAAGAGAAATGAGGAATATCTCCATACTTGGATCAACAGGTTCAATAGGAACCACATCTCTACGGGTCATTGAATACTATCCTGAAAAATACAGGGTTGTTGGTCTGGCAGGGGGGCGGAATATTGAATTATTGAAGGAACAGATAGAAAAGTTCAAACCCAGATATGTGGCAGTTATAGAGAAAAGTGATGCAGAAATCCTGAAGCATGAGGTAAGACTCTCAAATCCCATAGAGATTCTTTCCGGTGAAGAGGGTTTTCGTTTGATTGCAACGGCAGATGAGGTGGATATTGTAATATCCGCAATTAGTGGCTCTGCGGGGCTTATTCCCACATATTCAGCAATAGAGGCAGGAAAAGACATTGCCCTTGCCAACAAAGAGACTCTGGTTATGGCAGGCCCTCTGGTGGTTTCAATGGCAAAGGAAAAGGGGGTGTCCATATTGCCTGTGGATAGCGAACATAGTGCCATATTTCAATGCCTTCAGGGACACCCTAAGGATGATATTAAAAGAGTGATCCTGACTGCATCAGGTGGCCCATTTTTAAAAATGGACATTGAAGAGATGAGGGCAGTAAGTCCTGCTCTGGCATTAAAACATCCAAACTGGAAGATGGGCAAAAAGATAACCATCGATTCAGCCACACTGATGAATAAAGGGCTTGAGGTAATAGAGGCAAGATGGCTATTTGGCCTGAATAAAGAGCAGATATCAATTATTATTCATCCTCAAAGTATTGTTCATTCCATGGTGGAGTTTATGGATGGCTCTGTGATTGCCCAGATGGGGGTGCCTGATATGATAACTCCCATTGCCTATGCCCTATCATTTCCGAGACATTTAGAGACAGGGGCAGAGCCCCTTAATCTTGCCGGTATTGGAAAGCTAACATTTGAGGAGCCTGATATGGATAAATTTAAGTGTCTCAGGCTCTCTTTAAAGGCATTGGAGCAGGGTGGAAGTATGCCAGTGGTGCTTAATGCGGCAAATGAAGTGGCGGTGGAGCACTTCTTAAAGGAAGAGATTGGTTTTCTGGATATACCTGAATTAATAGAGAGAGTTATGAATGCCCATGAGCCTAAACCAATAAATCGAATTCAGGATGTAATTGAAGTGGATAAGTGGGCAAGAAATAAGGCATTTGAAATTATAGGTTCTTTTGGAGGACAGTAGATGAGTTTTTTTATCTATTACTTTATCCCCTTTGTTATTGTGCTGGGGGTATTGATATTCTTTCATGAACTGGGGCATTTCCTTGTGGCAAAGTATTTCAGGGTAAAGGTGCTGAAATTCTCCTTAGGATTTGGATATAAAATAGTGGGCAGAAAGATAGGTGAGACAGAATATCTCATATCAACTGTGCCTCTGGGTGGCTATGTGAAGCTACTTGGAGAGAGTCCTGATGAGGAGGAGGATATTCCCCCTGAAGAAATGCACAGGGCATTTAACACTCAGCCGGTGCTAAAAAGGATTGCCATAGTAGTTGCAGGACCACTGTTTAATTTAATACTTGCATTTTTTCTCTTCTCAGGGCTCTTCTATTTTTCAGGTGAACAGCTTCTTGCGCCTGAGGTTGGACAGGTTAGAGAGAATTCCCCTGCTTACAGGGCGGGAATCAAAAAGGGGGATATTATCCTGAAGGCAAATGGTAAGACTGTAAGATCATGGGATGATATCAAACGGATAGTGAGAAACTATACCAAAGGGAGTATATCCATTATCATAAAAAGAGAAAATGAGATATTGAACTTCGAAGTTGTGCCTGAACCAGCAACTGTAAAAAATATATTTGGGGAGGAGATAAAGACAAACCTTATTGGTATAATTGCTTCAGGCAGGACAGTAAGTATTGAAATGGGATTAATAGATTCAATAGTTCATGCATTTCTCAAGACAGTGAATCTCATATGGCTTACATGCGTAACCATTGTAAAGCTGTTTCAGGGTGTAATATCCATAAAGACCCTGGGGGGGCCGATCATGATAGGCCAGATGACAGGGGAGCTGGCAAAACAGAGTTATGCATATATACTCCCTCTGCTTGCAGTTATAAGTATTAATCTTGGCATATTAAATCTTATCCCTGTTCCTGTGCTGGACGGGGGGCTGATAGTGTTTCTTCTAATCGAGCTAATTACAGGAAAACCACTCAGCATCAAAAAAAGGGAGATCGCTCAGAAAATCGGTATGATTCTTCTGGGAGTCCTTATTGTGATAGTTACTTTTAATGATCTGTCAAGGATTGAATTTTTCAGAAAGATATTCCAGTCCCTGTTTTGATAATGATTCTGGCAATAAACACATCCACAATTCAATACAGCGTGGGTATCCTGCAAGAAGATGGCACCATATTGTGTGAATATACTATGGATCCAAAACCAGGATATTTTGGTGCCCTTATGCCTTCACTGGATAAACTGATGAAATCTGCAAATATAGGCCTGAATCATATAAAGTCCATTGTAATTACCATCGGACCGGGCAGTTTCACAGGGCTCAGGATAGGGCTTGCAGTGGCAAAGGGGTTTTCCCATTCAAGGGACATTCCACTGATAGGGGTTTCC
>JALVMZ010000373.1 GCA_027032655.1 Desulfobacteraceae bacterium | reverse complement strand
GTATGTGCAGACAAGGGCAATTATGTCCGGTTCAAATTCTGGCATCTAATTTACACACCTCCACAAAGGGCCATCTCCTTTGCAATAATCTGATCATCCCTCATATGCTTAAGCTCAATTATCTTTCTCGGGCATGCGCTTGCACAACTACCACATCCCTGACACTCTGATGGATCAATCACAATGAATCCATCATCCCCCACCTTGGGAACACCGAACGGGCATGTCCTCATACATGTAAGACAGAGAACGCACTTTTCTCTATCCACCACTGCAACCTGGGCAGAGGTACTCATGTATCTCTTGGACAGTATGGTTGAGGCCCTTGATGCTGCCCCCCTTGCCTGAGAGATGCTCTCCTCAAGGAACTTTGGGCCATGGGCAAGGCCGCAAAGAAAATAACCTGAGTTTGCAAAATCAAGGGGTCTTAGCTTGATATGTGCTTCAAGGAAAAAGCCATCTGCATCTAAGGGGAGTTTAAGCATACCTGCGATCTCTCTGGTATCTGCTGAGGGTATTATGGCAGTGCTTAGCACCAGATAGTCCGTGTAAATCGTAATCTCTTCATTTAATGCCTGATCCAGCACCCTTACCTTTATCCTCTCTCCCTTTGCCTCCACGGAGGGCTCATTTCCCTGATTGAATCTTATAAACTGAACACCCAGATCCCTTGCCTTTTGATACAGGAGTTCATACAGGCCAAATGTCCTGATGTCTCTATAAAGGATAAACACATTAACAGATGGATTTCGCTCCTTTATTCTGATGGCATTTGATACTGCCTTTGTGCAGCAGACCCTGCTACAGTATGGATGCTCCTTATTTCTGGAGCCCACGCATTGAATCATCACCACCCTGGAGTTATCCCCCATACCGGACTTAACATCATATAACACCTCTTCAAATTCCCTCTGGGTCATTACTCTGGGGTGCTCACCGTATAGATACTCTTTCGGTTTATACTCATCACCCCCTGTTGCAATCACGGTAACACCGTGTCTTATCTCCTCATGGCCCTTTTCTGTCTTAATTATTGATGTGAAATCACCCGCATGTCCCTTTGTCTCAATCAGGGTTGAGCTGGTATATATTCTGATTAGGGGATGATTGCTTACCTTTTCAGTTAAATCCTTTAAAAATCCCTGAACATCCTCATCAAATGGCCCCTTTCTCAGTAAAAGCGCATTTCCACCAAGTCTGGATTCCTTTTCCACAATCACCACCGGAAATCCCTGCTCTCCCAGATTGAGAGCAGCACTCATC
>JALVMZ010000372.1 GCA_027032655.1 Desulfobacteraceae bacterium | reverse complement strand
ACATATAATCTGTCCTTTAGAATGTCTAAATAAAATGATGATAGATCCAGGACACAGAAATTGTGAAGTGTATGATATACAATATGGAAGTTGAATTCTTCGTATGCCTTCTGAATCGTCTGGTTTACTTTATGAAGTCTGTGAAGTGCCCATCTGTCAATCTCTTCCATTTGCTCATATGGCACTTTATCTTTTTCAGGATCAAAGTCATATAGATTTCCCAATAAGAACCTGCAGGTATTTCTAATCCTGCGATATGCTTCAGTTAGTCTTTGAAGTATCTCTTTTGAGAGTCTTATATTATCTCGATAGTCTTCACCAGCAACCCAGAGTCTGATTATTTCAGCCCCATAGTCCCTGATTAATTCCTCTGGCATGATAACATTGCCTAAGGATTTATGCATTGCTCTTCCTTCTCCGTCCACCACAAAACCATGTGTGAGCACACTATGATACGGTGCAACCCCCCTTGTCCCCACGGAACAGAGAAGAGAGCTGTGAAACCAGCCCCTGTGCTGATCACTTCCTTCTAAATAGAGATCCGCAGGGCTTCTGAGATAATCCCTCGCTTCCATTACAGCAGCATAACTTACTCCTGAGTCAAACCATACATCCAGTATGTCCGTTTCTTTTGTAAATTCCTGCCCTCCACACTCAGGACACTTTGTATCTGGCGGAAGTAGTTTTTCAGCAGGCTCCTCAAACCATATATCAGCACCATTCTTTTCAACAAGACCTGCCACATGCTCAATTATTTCCCTGGATATAATTATCTGGCCACAGTTTTTACAGTAAAAGAGCACAAGCGGGACCCCCCACGATCTCTGCCTGGAGATACACCAGTCAGGCCTTTTTTCAATCAGAGAGTATATCCTGTCATGCCCCCATCGCGGTATCCAGGATACCCTGTCTATGGCCTCCAGAGCCTTTTTCCTTAGTCCTGTCTTATCCATAGATATGAACCACTGCTCCGTCGATCTGAATATAACAGGATTCTTACATCTCCAGCAGTGAGGATATTCATGGGAGATTTCATCCTCTTTTATCAGTGCACCCATTTCTTTGAGCTTCATATTTACAGCTTTGTTAGCTTCAAAGACCTGCATGCCCCTGAAGAATTCCACATCTTCAGTAAACCTCCCTTCGTCATCAACGGGAGAGTAAATATCAATTCCATATTCCAGCCCTGTTTCATAGTCCTCTCTTCCATGGCCGGGGGCAGTATGCACACAGCCTGTGCCAGCATCAAGGGTTATATATGGAGCAAGCACAATGATGGATTCCCTGTTATATATAGGATGTTTTGCCTTTAATCCCTCTATCTTTTTTGCCTTGAATTTCTCAATAATCCTGTATTCTGTTATCCCCCAGGTATTCATACAGATATCAAGGAGTCCTTCTGCCAGTATCATAACTTCGCCTGATTCAATTTCAACTGCGGTGTAATCAAATTCAGGATGAAGGGCAATGGCAAGATTCGCAGGGATGGTCCATGGTGTAGTTGTCCAGATTACCATAAATATCTTTCTGTTCTTTAGTGAGGGGAATATATCCCCCAGGTCTGATATCATGGGAAATTTAACAAAGATGGATGGTGATGTATGGTCATAATATTCAACTTCTGCCTCTGCCAGTGCTGTTTTACAATAGACACACCAGTAAATGGGCTTTTTACTCCTTATGAGACTCCCGTTTAAAGCAAATTTCCCGAACTCTCTTATTATGGTGGCCTGGTATGGATAATTCATTGTAAGATACGGCCTTTCCCATTCACCAAATACACCGAGTCTCTTAAATTCATTCCGCTGGATATCAATGTATTTTTCAGCATATTTTCTGCAGTATCTTCTGATATCAACCTGGGACATGGTGGATTTTTTATCCCCCAGTTCCTGATCAACTTTATGTTCTATTGGAAGCCCATGACAGTCCCATCCGGGCACATATGGTGCATCATAGCCTGCCATCTGTTTGGATTTGATAATTATGTCTTTTAGAATTTTATTAAATGCGGTTCCCATATGAATATGACCATTGGCATAGGGAGGGCCGTCATGGAGCATGAAAGTCTTCTTTCCCTTGGATATCTCTCTAATTTTGTGGTAGATTTTTTCCTTTTCCCACATATCAAGTATCTCTGGCTCTTTTTTGACCAGATTGGCCTTCATGGGGAATGCTGTATTTGGTAAATTCAGGGTCTTTTTGTAATCCATCAATAGCCTCCACATCGCTGTGATGAGATTTCATTAACAGATAAAGGTGTTCAAGTCAATTTATAATGTTGACAATCAATCCATTTGAAAGTAATAGAATCATAAATTTATTTAAGGAGAGAATCAGTATGCAGAGATTAAAGATTTTTGCCCTTTTGTTAATAATTATGTTTACAGGCTGTGCGGTTGGTGTGGCATTTGTTGCAGGTGGCGCTGCTGGAATAGGTGGATATAAATATTATAAAGGTAAAATGGTTGTTATTTATAAGGCCCCCTTTAAAAAGACATGGAATGCCACACTCAGGGCATTTGACAAAATGAATTTTCAGATTGTGGAAAAGAGACATGACCTTACCAAAGGAAAGGTCGTGGGCAAGAGAATTGATAAGACACCTGTTACAGTTACCCTTAAATATCTATCCAGCAGTGAGACTGAGGTTCAGATAAGGGTGGGCACATTTGGAGATAAATCTGCATCTGAGGCAATTAAAGAGGAAATAAGGAAACAGATAGTAGAAGGATAGTATCAATTAAGTTCTGATTCCCAGTTTATCTATGATATTTTGTGCATAACCAAGGATAAACTCTCTTTGTGCATGAGTGCAATAGCCATTGCAGTTACATCTCATTTTTTTGAGGTTCCTGATTAAGAATTCCAGTTTTATCCAGCTATCTCCAAGTTCAATGGCAAAATAATGGGGCTGGCAGTCTTTATGCCTTAGTTGAAGCTCGCTTAATAGGTCATCCGGGATCCTCACCCAGAACAGCTTCTCAATTCCAGAAGCCAGTGCATTTTCTGAAAGGAAATTATTTATCTTTTTCATATCAGCAGGAGATATCTCATCAATCAGATATGCTCTCATCTTCATCCCCTTGTCTTTTTCTTTCAAGTTTTAATCCTGTTACAAATGCATCAATGATTGAATATGCCCAGATTATACCAAAGATTATAATAAGCGCATAAATCAATGTAAGGTCTTCATATTTGAGTCTTTCAATCAATCTCTGGGAATCCAGATTGTAGAATGGAACTTCATTAAGGATATTTTTCATGATAAAGGATATCTTTATAATTCCAATAACCAGGATTGCCATAATTGATGCGAGTATAATAATAGCCTTTTTCAGTTCCCTGTTCAGGACCTGTCCAAGTCCCGGAACCACAAAGGCAGAGCAAAGTGTAGATATAATATAGAGCTTCATTCTTTCTTCTTTTTCCCTCTATTATCAAATAAAATTATTATCATCTTATCTGTGATTTGTTGTCAATAATAGTTTGGCCATACTTAAACAATAGGGCTCTGATTTTGACATATCTTTCCTTTTTTGCTACTCAGAGAAAGAAAAGATTAAACAAATTTTTTCATAATCTCTTAATTCGGCTCTTCTACAAATTGGTTGATAGAAGATATCATTAACTATTGGAAATTATTATCATTATGATTAAACATAATTATAATGGAATATATAGAAGAACTCAGGGTGATGGTATCGTCCTTTCGCTTACGTTCGCTTCGCCGTCCATGGCTTCTCTCACTGCTGATTTTTTTCTGATTTACATCCATGTATCAGAGAAAAATAAAGCCGCTCAAGGAAGATACCATCACCCTGATATGGTGGTAGTAATTGTGAATGGAGGCTACCTGGTCTTTGTTGTAGTGAATAGCGGGATGGCTTTGTTAAGACCAGCCCGGGAGACCTCTGAGCGGAAACAAAGACCCGGATAGCCTCTATAAAATTTATTTCAATACTCAACTAAATAGGAGATGAACTATTATTTAAAGCAAGAGATTTGAGTAAGCTAACATGGGAGATATGAAATGAATTCTAAGGAGAGGCTTCAGAGGATAAAAAGAATAAAAAGAGAGGTTCAGGTAAACATACCATACAGGATGCTGGTTGAGGGATATTTAAATCGTTTTATCTCAGAGGGTATAAATCCTGAGATCGGATTTGATGGGGTGGCCCTGGATGAATAT
>JALVMZ010000371.1 GCA_027032655.1 Desulfobacteraceae bacterium | reverse complement strand
CTGATTGCTTATCTTAAGAATAATGGCGAGATAGCCACATCTCAATTTAAAGACATGACAGGTGCATCCAGAAAGTATGCGATACCTTTAATCGAATACTTTGATAAGGAGAGAATTACTGTCCGGGTGGGAGATAAGAGAATTCTCAGGAAAAAATGAAACATATTCTTTCACAACAAGATCATATTATCACTGAATATAATAAACTGAATAGAGCCCTCTGTATCAATCAAAAGGAGAACATCAGCCTTGTGGGAGGTGGTGGGAAAAGTTCTCTTATGATAGCCCTGGCACAGGAATTAAAAGAGATGGGTAAAAAGATAATTACAACAACCACCACCAAAGTCTGGCATGATGAGGCAAAAAGAGGGGATTGTGTCCTGCTCATGGAAGACTCATCAAAATGGTCAGCGGAGTTATCAAATGCAATAAAAAGATATAATCATATATTTCTTGGGGATACACTAACAAAAGAAGGCAAAGTAAAAGGGGTGGATAAAAATATCATAAATGAATTATACACTATGCCTGAGATTGACTTACTAATAGTGGAAGCAGATGGAGCAAAGGGGAGGCCCCTAAAGGCCAATGACATTCATGAACCACAGATCCCCTCATCATCAACAATGGTAATTGCCGTGATGGGTGCAGATGCCATGGGGAAAAAACTGAATGATGCCACTGTCCTGAGAAAAGAACAATTCTCATTAATCACAGGTGTTAAACAGGAAATGATAATCGATCCCTCTGCAATCATCAGTCTGATTATCCATCCTTCAGGTCTGTTTAAAGGCGCACCGGATGATTCAAAAAAGGTGGTATTTTTAAACAGGCTTGATATGATATCAGATAGATACTATCTTGATGACTTTATTGGTAAATTTATAAACTCACTTAATACCAGGGAATACGGCCTGATTGCTGGCTCAATTAAAACAGGACATTATATAAAATATAAATTACCCATTGGTTAACAAAGGAGAAAAAGGAAGGGAAAATGGAAGAGGTCTATTTTAAAATGGCCGATGCATTTGAAAAGAACCTCAAATGTGCCCTGGCAGTCATTGTCAGGCAGAGAGGTTCATCCCCCAGACACATAGGAACCCCTTATCTGGTCTGTGAAGATGGAACATGTGCTGGAACAATAGGGGGTGGAATATTTGAGGCAATGGTAACAGAAAAGGCCAATACTGTTATAAAAAATGGTTTACCATCTTTAATGCACTTCTCCCTTAAAGGGATGGATGTTCAAAAGACTGATATGC
>JALVMZ010000370.1 GCA_027032655.1 Desulfobacteraceae bacterium | reverse complement strand
GATATAGAGGAATCCCCATCTTAAGAGCATCATAATAGATCAGGGCCTCATATATCCCTTTCTTGGGGGTTATAATAGCTGTTGCAAGTGGCGAGTATGTATAATAAAAATTAATGATACTCCTTCCAATACTGGTGTTAAAAAGTATCACATCCCTTGTTTTTAAAAAAAATCTCCTTTTTGCTCCCCAGACAAGCGCTCCCACAATTAATATAAAAATCAGGGAAATAAAGGCCGTCTCTTTTAAGGAGAATTTAAATTTAAGATGGATACCAAATGTAATCAGATAAAAACATAAAAAGGAAAGTATTGTTACAGATGTAAAAGAAAGGAAGTTAGCATCTCTTCTCATAATATAGATTAATGAACCAGAGAATATTAACAGAACAATTCCTCGCGATATCATTGACCTGATAAATAAACAAAGAGTCAAGAAAGAAATTATTAATATACCAAAGACACCCAGATAGAAGATGGAGCTTTTCCATATATAAAGCCCACCCAGGTTTTTAAGAAATACCGAGCCGGGTATCGCAATAGCCTTTATGTTTTCAAGTGCCCTCTGCTTAATCACCATTCTTGAATGTTCATAACGCAATAGATTGAAAAAATAGGAATTCCACAGGAATAGAATTAAAAAAAGGGACCATATTATTTTGAATCTGGTGCCTCTTCCCATAATCACAATGAATGGCGGGACTATAAGTCCCGCCATCTCCTCCTATATATATTTCTTTTTATTCAAACCTATACCCTGCTACTCTTTGTAAAGAGAATTTCATACTCTTGATTCGTTATCCGAGAGCTTTGCAAAAATGATTCATATTCCGTTTGTCATCCTGAGGGTGTCGATATAGTTATTTTTCGTCATCCTGAGGGTGTCTGAAAGACTCCCGTTGGATCTATGAGATGCTTCGGGGCTTCGCCCCTCAGCATGACGGATAGAATTATATCGCACACTCTCAGCATGACAGATAGGGTAATTCCAGATATCCAAAAACATATTATTTAATTGAGTTTTGCAAAGCTCTCTATTCTTAAACTCCAGACCAATAAATTTAAACCTGTGTAACCCTGAGTATCTCTTCCGGCGTGCTTATCCCCTTTTTTATCTTGTTAAGACCATCCTGCCTGAGTGGAGTCATCCCCTCTTCCATTGCCACCTTTTTAATGATATTGGAATCAGAGGTGCTTAATATAGTATTCTTTAATTTCTCTGTTATCTTTATTATCTCATATATCCCTGTTCGACCATAATATCCTGTAT
>JALVMZ010000369.1 GCA_027032655.1 Desulfobacteraceae bacterium | reverse complement strand
CGCCTGATATGGTGGTAGTAATTGTAAATGAAGGCTACCGGGTCTTTGTTGTAGCGAATGGCGGGAGGGCTTCGTCTTTTTCTCACTTATCTACGGGGGAAACCCCAGCCCGCTCCCGTTGTAATTAATGCCGAATCTGTATTATTATGAGAGAGCGTATGATTCAGAGGTATTAAGTTCATAAATGAACAGGAGCGGGAATGGGGAGGGGGTAAGGAATCCCCCGTAAGATAAGTGAGTTAAAAAGACCAGCCCGGGAGACTTCTGAGCGGAAACAAAGACCTGGGTAGCCTCTATAAAATTTAACTTAATGATCAAACAATATGAAGAAGAGCATTAGGATTTAAGTTTTCAGGGGCAGGGCTTAGAAAGTAAAAAGGATAATGGGGACATCATGAAGAATAAGAAGAAGAAAAGAAAGAGTGCAGTTGCATTAAAATATGAGCCACAAAGACACAGTGCCCCCCATGTAGTGGCAAAGGGGAAAGGGAGGATTGCTGAGCACATAATTGAAATAGCAAAGCAGTATGATATCCCAATTCACAATGACCCGGACCTTGTAGAGGCCCTATCAGGCCTTGACCTTGAGCAGGAAATCCCACCTGAACTTTATCTTGTAATTGCTGAACTTCTTGCCTTTGTGTATCAGCTTAACAGGAAAAAATTGGTCTAATAGGAATTATTTTCCCCCTCTGATAGTTTCTCTATCATAAAAAGCCCATTGATTTCAGTATGATAATAAGACGTGGAAATAGAGGGCTTTGGCATTAAAATTGCTTATAATTTTATACAAACAAAGATAGAGAAGGTTTGATAATGTTTGGGATGTATTCTTTAATAGATGCGGGAATTATTCAGGATTTGAGATTTGAGACCATAGCAAATAATCTTGCCAATATAAATACCCCAGGCTTTAAAAGAGATACCATAGCATTCAGATCTCTTTTAAGTCGTATTTATGAAACAAAGACAGATATCTCACCCGGTCCTATAAGATATACGGGCAACCCATTAGATCTTGCCATATCATCAGAAGGGTTTTTCAAAATTAACACTCCAGATGGAGTCCGATATACAAGGGATGGAATCTTCATGCTGAACGCAGAAAAGCAATTGGTAACCAGAAATGGAGACACTGTAATGGGTCAAAATGGCCCTATTACGATAAATGGGACTAAAATAGAGATTTCACAGAACGGCAGTGTATATGTTGATGGGGACCTGGTGGACAGGATATCAATTGTAAATTTTAATGATAAAAACAAACTGAAGAAACAGGGGGCATCTTATTATATTTATGAAGGAGCAGAATCCGAAATAACTGATGCGGAAAATCCTCAACTGCATCAGGGATATATTGAAGGGTCAAATGTTAATGCCACTGAAGAAATGATTAAGATGATAGAGGCATTCAGGTCTTTTGAATCCACGCAGAAGGCAATTCAGGCGATGGATGAGATGACAAGAAAATTAATAAATGAAAGTAGTATCTTATCATAAAAGGAGGTCTTATTATGTTAAGGGGACTCTGGTCAGCAGCATCAGGAATGGCCGCACAGAAGCTTACAATCGATGTCATAGCTAACAATCTGGCAAATGTAAACACCGTGGGGTTTAAAAAGAGCAGAGTTGATTTTCAGGATTTAATGTATCAGACAGTAACTCAGGCCGGATCCAGGACATCAACCGGGGGACAGATTCCAACAGGCATACAGGTGGGAATGGGAGCAATGCCTGTAGGTGTTCAAAAGATGTTTCTGCAGGGTGATTTTAAAGAAACGAAAAATGAGCTTGACCTTGCAATAGAAGGTAAAGGCTTTTTTAAAGTGATAAGTGGTGAAGAGGAACTATACACAAGGGCTGGAAATTTCAAACTGGACTCAGAAGGCAATATAGTAACTCCTAATGGTGACAAACTTCAACCTGAGATGACCGTTCCATCGGACACAGTATCAATAAAGGTGGACAAAACAGGGGTCGTAACTGCCTTTGATCCATCAGGTCAGGGAACCACCTTAGGAACAATCGAGCTTTATTCTTTTCCAAATCCAGCCGGACTCAAGAGTATAGGCCATAACCTTTACAGGGCAACAGATGCTTCTGGGGAGCCGATTTCCGGAACACCGGGAACAGACGGCATGGGAACAATTATTCAGGGTTTTCTTGAAATATCAAATGTGGATGTTGTGGAGGAAATGGTGGCCATGATCATGGCACAAAGGGCCTATGAGATAAACAGTAAGGCAATCCAGACAGCGGATAATATGATGCAGATTGTAAACAATATCAAAAGATAGCAGGAGGTAAGGGGGCCTTCATGAAAGTGATAAAAAAAATAGTTTTGATATATGGGGTTATCTTCATTGGTTTAATCTGCCATGAAATTTCGTATGGTAGCACAGGTAAAAAGGCTCTTGATGGTAATTATCTGAGGGGTGTTTTTAAGGAGTTTATCTGTAATCAGACAGGTTTAAAAAGAGATGACATAATTATATCTAAATTCAGGTTTTATGGGAATAATGTTATTCCGGATGGGAGATTGGAATATCAGGTATTCAGAAAAAATAGAGGACCTTTATCAGGATATGTGCGTTTGGTTATGATTGTAAAAGTAAATGGGGTTCCGACAAGAAGGCTCCAGATGTCTGGATGGGTTGATGTATTCAGACCCGTTGTTTGCGCCATGAGGAGTATAAAAAGAGGACAGAGGATTACCAATGATGACATATATATTGATAGAAGAAATATATCTCGTATCTCTGATAAGGTAATTACAGATATGAATGAGATTATTGGGATGATTGCAAAACATACAATTAGTGAGGATACCATTATAAAGAAGTGGATGGTGGAAAAGCCCCCTGTGGTAAGAAGAGGAGATATTGTAACAGTTGTTGCACGGAAGGGTGACTTGCAGGTGACTGTTCCTGGAAGAGTTCTGGAAAGCGGTTTTAGAGGAGATGTTATAAGGGTTCAGAATACCATGAGCAGGAAAGAGATATATGCAAAGATAATAGATAAAGAAACGGTTATGGTGGAATTTTGAGGTGATAAAGATGAAGATAGCAATAAAACAGATTATGATAATTATAATGGGAGTAATTATTGGTTCAGGATGTCTCAGCTATTATGCAAAGGATGCTTCCCATATGCCTGAGTTAAAGATGGTTCAGAAACCCCAATATCCTGTATGGAAACCATCTGTCCCTCATGAAGGTTCACTCTGGACGGAAGATAGGGGGATATCTCTCTATCCTGACAGGCGAGCAAGAAGGGTGGGTGATATTATAACAATAAGAATAGTCGAAGACCCCGAGGCTGAGTTAAAGGCAAATACCAAGACCAGCAGGTCATCAAGCCTTGATGCGTCAAAGTTGAAATTTCTGGGTTACATGAAGGCACTGGCAGAGAAAAACCATAGACTGGCTCAAACTCCAGGAACAGATGATCTTATGCTGGGTTCCTTGGGACTCAAATTTGATGGCCAGGGGACAAGTGATAGACAGGGGCATGTGCAGGCTTATGTATCTGCAATGGTTGTGGATGTGCTTCCCAATGGAAATCTGGTAATAAGTGGCAGCAGACAGATAAGGATAAATAATGAGACACAATTTATTACCATATCAGGTATTGTTAGACCGGAAGATATAAGCCCTACCAATGAGATATCATCCACATACATTGCAAATGCCAGGATAATTTATTCAGGCACAGGACCAATATCTGATAAACAGAAACCAGGATGGCTCGGGAGGATGATTGATCATGTATGGCCGTTTTAAAGCAGTATTAATAATCTTTCTGGTTCATTTGTTTTTTATGGGCACCTTTTCAGATTCACAGTGTGCGAGGATAAAGGACATAACAACCATAAAAGGTATAAGGTCGAATCAATTGTTTGGTTATGGCCTTGTTATAGGGTTAAATGGCAGCGGAGATAAGGCAGGAACCACATTTACCATTCAGGGGCTTGTAAATATGCTTGAGCATATGGGTATTCATGTGAGTGCACAGGATGTAAAGGTGAGTAATGTGGCTGCGGTTATGGTCAGTGCCAAATTGCCTCCATTTGCAAGAGTAGGGCAAAAGATAGATGTAATTGTTTCATCAATAGGTGATGCCAAGAGTCTCCAGGGTGGGACACTGCTTCTTACGCCTCTAAAAGGAGTGGATGGGAAAATATATGCCATTGCTCAGGGACCTGTAT